>JABHUT010000004.1 GCA_018658685.1 Alphaproteobacteria bacterium | reverse complement strand
TGGCTCAATAATAGTTATTTCTTCTATAGGAGGATTAAAGGGATCTGAAATGCTAGGCGCCTACTCAATTTCAAAAGCCGCTGATATGCAATTGATAAGAAATATAGCTGTAGAACATGGGCCTGATAATATTAGAGCAAATTGTATTTCTCCAGGAATTGTTAAAACACGCTTTGCTCAAGCGCTATGGGATAATCCAGAAATACTTAAACAAACTACATCACGCGCTCCCTTAAGACGAATTGGTGATCCAGATGAAATAGCTGGCGCTGCAGTTTATTTAGCAAGTAATGCAGGTGCATTTACAACAGGGCAAAATATTGTCATTGATGGTGGCGTTACGATTACTTAGGTGAAAAATGAATCTCTTAATTCTTGGTAAAAAAGGCATAGCCATTCAAGAGGATCTCGAAAAGGATCTTGATAATTCATGGAATATATTTAATTGGGAGCCATCAGAAAGTCCTGATAAATTGGCAAAGCTTCTTGAGATTGTAGATGTAGCGGTCACAGGATCAGATGCTTTAATTTATGGCAATATTTTTAAATATATATCATCATCAAAAAATCTTAAATTACTTCAAATCCCTTTTGCTGGAACAGATTGGCTTAATCCTAATTTATTACCAAAAAATTTAATGATAGCAAATGCTGCAGGACATGAACAAGCCATGGCTGAATATGTTATTGGAACAGCCTTAGCTTTAAGTTTAGATCTTATAGCTACCCATAATGAATTTAGGTCTGGGTCATGGGAGAAGACCGGAACATTATCCGACCCAAAAAGTATGCATAACGAAATATATAATAAAACGATAGGAATTTTAGGTTATGGTCAAATAGGAGTTGAGACTGCCAAAAGAGCTAAATCTCTAGGAATGACAACATTTGGAATTAATAGAACTAAAAGAGCAAGTAAACCTCAATATTTAGACTGGCACGGTAGTATTGAAGATTTAGATACTCTCTTAACAAAAAGTGATTTTCTTATTCTTGCATGTGATTTAAATGAGAGTACCAAGAATATAATCAATAAAAGGACTTTATCTAAAATGAAAAAAGATAGCTTTCTTATTAATGTTGCCAGAGGTGATGTTTGTAATGAAGAAGACTTATTTAATTGTTTAAAAAATAAAACTATTTCTGGCGCAGCAATTGATACCTGGTGGATTTATCCTGATAGACCCAAACCAGGCTTTAAGTCAGAAAAGAAACCTAGGCCTTCAGATTTTCCTTTTCACGCATTAGAAAATGTTATAATGACTCCTCATAATTCAGCACACACCATGGATTCGGATACAAGGAGGTCAAACTCAATTTTGAAAAATTTAAAAGAGTTTAAAAAAGGGAAAAAACCTCCAGGGTTTGTTTTTTACGGAAAAAACTAAAATTATATGGTATTATAAATTAAACGAGAGAGATCAAAATGAATTCATCAAATGAAAAAAAATCTGAAAGAATTACAGTATTAGCTAAAGACTTTACTCCAGCAGCAATGGAATTTCACAGGAAGAATATGAGCGCTCGAGGATATAGAATGGAAGGTACTATTGTTCCTAGAAAGTTTCAAATGATCGAAGGTGTTGAAGATGCCAAAGATTTGTTTGATGGTGAACAATTCTATGCCGTTACTTTTGTAAAAGAGGAATAGTTACTCTAATATTCTTCTTTTCATAGCATCTATTGTTTTTATATCAACATCTAATTCTTTAACCACAAAATCTTCAATTTTGTTATACTTATTATAAATTTCATTAAATGCTGCATTAATATAATCAACCCTAGCTTCAAATAATGGCTTAAGAAGCTCAGAGTTGTTATCCCGCCAGTCCTCATTAACCAGAGGACCTTTGTAAAATTGATTGGTTAATAGATAATCCTCAATAATAGTTTCTTTTTTTACGCCCATTATACTTAAAAAAAGCAAAGCACCATAACCCGTTCTATCTTTTCCAGCAAAACAATGGAACACGAGAGGGATTTCCCCATTAGCAATTGTGTTGATAAATTTACAGTATACTTTTTTATGTTGATTTACATATAAGACATAATGCTCTTGGAGCTCATTTGCCAATTCTTGACTGGTTACGTCTTCTTTTGAAGATAACTCTTTTAAATCTTGAGTTCCTAATGTCTTAATTGGTAAATGATTTAATTTTGGAGTAGTTGCAAAGCTAAAGGGAGAGGGAGACTCTTTCATCTCATGATCACTTCGAAAATCACAAACCGTTTTAATACCAATTTTTTGAATTTTCTTTATGTCATTTTGAGTTAAGTAAGAAAGGCTATCAGATCTATAGACAAGGCCTTTTTTTAACCTCATCCCATCAGTGGCCTCATAGCCCCCTAAGTCTCTAAAATTTGATGCTCCATCGAGTTCCAAAAGTCTATTATTCATCTTTTTCCTTCGATAATGAGTTAGTTTATATTTATTTACTTGGTAGCGGGGGAGGGATTTGAACCCCCGACACGCGGATTATGATTCCGCCGCTCTAACCAACTGAGCTACCCCGCCAAAAAGTATATATGTTCAATAATGCTGTTAATCATATGATGTCAAGATAAACGATTATCATAAATCCAACCGCCCCCTAAAACCCTCGAAGAATTATGATCATCATAAAAGACACAAGCTTGGCCTGGCGAAATACCCTCTCTTATGCCAGAATCTAATTTTACACTTATACTATTCCCTTCAGAAATAAGATTAGCCCCCTCAAGGTTAAGCGTGGAACCAATCTTAACCTTCACTTTATAACTCTTATTAATAAAATCTTCATCCCCAATCCAATTTACATCACGAAGATGAAGGATTTCCTTTTTCAGGTCTTCCTTAGAGCCTACAGTTACATCTAATGAAATAGGATCAATATCTATTACATATAATGGTTCTCCAGTAGCCAAACCTAAACCCCTTCTTTGACCTATGGTAAAATTCACAATTCCATCATGATCACCTAAAAAGTCACCCTCCTTTGAAACAATTCTTCCTTTTTTATAACCTTCAGGTTTTAACTTTGACAAAACATTAGAATACTTTCCATCAGGAACAAAACATATATCTTGGCTATCAGGTTTTTGTGAAACAACTAAGCCCAGTTCATCTGCTATTTTACGAATCTCAGGCTTAGTAAAGCCACCGAGAGGGAATCTAAGAAACTCAAGTTGCTCTCTTGTTGTTTTAAATAAAAAATAACTTTGGTCTCTATCAATATCCTTTGCTCGATACATTTCTCTCCCCATCTTACCCTCTTGAGATGAAATATAATGACCAGTAACTAAGGCATCAGCCTCAAGATCCTTAGCTACTTTAAAAAGATCATCGAATTTTACTTTTTCATTACACAAGACACATGGAATAGGAGTTTCACCCCTCTCATATGAAAGCGCGAAATCATCTATAACTTTTTTTTTAAAAATTTCTTCATAATTAAGAACATAGTGAGGAATTTCTAGAGAGGATGCTACCTTCTTAGCATCGTGAATATCTTGCCCAGCACAACAAGATCCTTTCTTTTTTGGCGAAGAGCCTGAGTCATACAACTGAAGTGTGACACCTATAGTTTCATAACCTGATAATTTAGCAAGGGCTGCTGCCACCGAGGAGTCAACTCCTCCGGACATAGCAACAACTACCCTACCTTTTTTATCAGAATTACTAATATCGAGATTAATTTTTGGTATCATATAATTTAAATATAAAATTTATTCAATTAATGCAATTAATTAAGAGAAACCTTTTCTTAATTATATTATTATTTATTTCATTTAATTATTAAAGTTGATAATAATCTTTGAATGTTAGAAAAAAACTTATCCTCAGAATTAGTTAATACTGCCTATAAAGCCGGACTTGTTATAATGGATATCTATAAAAAAGATTTTAATATTGATATTAAAAACGATAATTCACCTGTAACAATAGCAGACCAAAAAGCTGAGGAATTAATTCTCAGTGATTTAAGTAATAAATTTCCAAATATCCCTGTAATTTCTGAGGAAGCTTATTCTAATGGAATTATCCCTGACTTTTCTAATGAGTTTTTTTTAGTAGATCCACTCGACGGAACTAAAGAGTTTATAAAAAAAAATGGTGAATTTACTGTTAACATTGGTTTAATTAAAAATGGTTATGCATTAATGGGAGTTGTTTATGCTCCAGCAAAAAAATATATGTATTTTTGTGATGAAAATAATAATGCCTTTGAGTTAAAAATTAATAATAACTTTTCTGGTTCTCTAAAAGATGCAAAAAAAATAAATACCAATTCCTCAAAAGAAGTTGCCTTAACAGCAATAACTAGTAGGTCTCACAACAATTCTAAAACTGACGATTTCTTAAAAAATTACAATATCAAAGAAACTCTTTTATTTGGTTCGTCGTATAAGTTTTGTTTAATTGCCTCAGGTAAGGCTGATATATATCCTAGGCTCTCTCCTACATGTGAGTGGGATATTGCCGCAGGACATGCAATTTTGAAAGCTGCAGGTGGAAATGTATACTCCCTTGACGGCAATGAGTTACAATATGGATTTAAGAAAGAAAAATTTATAAACCCCCCTTTTTTAGCTAGAAATTATTAAAAATTGCTAGTAATAAAATTTCTTTTCTACTAGCATCGAAAAATTATTAGGAAAAAAAATGAGTCATCCAACCTTAGGCATCAAAGGCGCAACGATAATTAATTTAATATTGTTGCTGACGATTTTTTTTAGCATTTTAGTTCAAACATCCAACATAAATAAACCAGATATTAAAAAGAATATCCCTTTACCGACAGAAGATAAGATAAGCTTAATAGGTAATATAGATACTCAAAGAATTATTGAAACTGATAACGAACCAAATAATTGGTTGTCTCATGGAAGAAATTATGAGGAACAGAGATATTCAACCCTTGAAGATATAAACAAAAATAATATCAAAAACTTAGAACTTGCATGGTCATTTGACATGAATAGCACCAGAGCGCTAGAGGCAACTCCAATTGTTGATAATGGTATTATGTTTCTTACAAGTGAGTGGAGCATTGTATATGCAATTAATGCTAAAACCGGTGAAGAAATTTGGAGTTACGACCCTTTAGTTCCAAAATCATGGGGAAGAAAAGCTTGTTGTGATGTAGTAAATAGAGGTGTTGCAGTCTGGAAAGGCAATGTCTTTTTCGCAAGTCTTGATGGAAGATTAATTAAACTTGATGCTAATTCTGGAAAATTAATTTGGGAAATAAATACATTAATAGACAGAGATAAAGATTATACTATTACGGGAGCTCCAAGAGTTTCTAATGATAAAATCTTTATAGGAAATGGTGGTGCTGAATATGGTGTAAGAGGATATGTTTCTGCATATGATACAGATAATGGTGATTTAGTGTGGCGTTTTTATACCGTTCCAGGCGACCCCTCTCTTCCATTTGAACATTCCGAATTAGAAGAAGCGGCTAAAACATGGAAAGGTGGAGAATGGTGGAAAATTGGTGGAGGTGGAACTGTTTGGAATACAATAGTTTACGATCCAGATTTCAATAATTTGTATATTGGTGTTGGGAATGGCTCTCCATGGACAAGGGTTATTAGATCGCCAGGAGGAGGAGACAATCTATTTCTCTCCTCTATAGTTGCTCTAAATGCTGATACTGGAAAAATGAAATGGTATTATCAGACAACGCCAGGTGATAATTGGGACTATACTGCAACACAAGATATAATGCTTGCCGATATAAAGGTTGATGGTATTGAAAGAAAAGTTCTCATGCAGGCTCCTAAAAATGGTTTCTTTTATGTTCTGGATAGAAAAAATGGAGAGCTTTTAAGGGCTCATAAGTATACCGAGGTAAATTGGGCTACGCATGTGGATATGGAAACAGGTAGACCTGTTGAAAATCCAGAAAAAGATTATACAAATGAAAAACAGTGGATACTTCCCGGGGCTCTTGGTGGACACAACTGGCAGGCCATGTCTTTTGATCCTGAATTAGGTCTAGTCTTTATTCCTGAACAAAAATCAACAACAATTTATAAAATGACTGAAGAATGGCAACAAACAGGAAAGATAAAATATAAGGCTAAATCTTGGAATACAGGTATTGAAATAGCAAAATATTTAGATTTAGCACTCACTACATTAGATGCACCTATAGGTACAGGTTCTTTAAAGGCTTTTAATCCAATCTCAGGCAAAACAGAATGGGAGGTAAAATATCCTCAACACTGGAATGGAGGAACATTATCTACAAAATCAGGTATAACATTTCAAGGAAACGGGATGGGATTTTTAAATGCTTTTGACTCTGCTACTGGAGAGATTTTATGGTCTAAAGATATCCAAACAAGTATGATTGCCCCTCCAATTAGTTATAAAATTAAAAATGAACAATATATTGTTATTCTTGCTGGCACTGGCGGAGGAAACAATCATGGTGGAGATACCCTTGGTTTTCACACTGAACATATGGCATCATTAAAATATGGAAACGAAGGAAGGCTTTTAGCATTTAAGATTAACGGAAAAGGAATTCTTCCTAGATTAGATCTTGTTGATAGAACAATTCCTGAGCAACCTAAAATAATCTCAACTGAATTTGAAATATCTAGGGGAAAAGAGTTATATGGTGAATATTGTGCTTTTTGTCATGGTACTGCAGTTAGATCTGGGCCGGCTCTACCTGACTTAAGAATGATGAGCAATGATAGTCATGAATTATTTAATGAAATTGTTTACAATGGAATTTATAGTGAAAATGGAATGACTGCTTTTTCTGATGTTATCTCTAAAAACGATGTAAATAATATTTATCATTATATCGTTAACACAGCTAAAAGTGATAGAAAGACCCAACAGAGTATTAAACCATAATTATTATTAGAAAATTAAAATATGAAACACCCATCTTTAAGCAGAAAATCAGCAATATTTGTTAATATATTTTTAATATTAATCTTAACTATATCAATTATTTTCAGCTCATACTCTTTAAATGAGGATATTCGATTTATTGATAATGAAGGAATAAATAATATTACTAAAGAAGAAATTATTGGAAATATTAATCAATCCAGAATTATTAATGCTGATAGTGAACCTCATAATTGGTTAGCTCATGGAAGAGATTATAATGAACAAAGGTTTTCTCCTCTTAAAAAAATTAACAAAGAAAATATATCTCAGCTTGAACTCGAATGGTCCTTTGATATGGATACAACGAGAGGTTTGGAGGCAACACCAATTGTAGATAACGGAGTAATGTTTGTTACTAATGCATGGAGCACTGTTCATGCAATTGATGCTAAAACAGGAAAAGAATTATGGTTTTATGACCCAAATGTTCCAAGAATTTGGTCAAAAAAAGCCTGTTGTGATGTAGTTAATCGTGGTGTTGCAGTTTGGAAAGGTTTTGTTTTTTCTGCAACATTAGATGGAAGACTATTGAAGCTTGATGCTAAAACTGGAAAATTAATTTGGGAAATAAATACAATAACAAACAGAGAACTTGATTATACAATTACCGGTGCCCCTAGAATTGCAAATGATAAAATTTTTATCGGTAACGGTGGTGCTGATATGGGTGGTGTTAGAGGATACGTATCAGCATATGATACAGAAACTGGAAAACTAATATGGCGTTTTTATACTATACCCGGTGACCCTTCCTTACCATTTGAACATCCTGAATTAGAAGAAGCTGCTAAAACTTGGAACGGTGAATGGTGGACAATGGGTGGAGGTGGAACAGCCTGGAATTCAATTGTATATGATCCTGATTTTAATCAATTGTACATTGGAACTGGTAATGGGCAACCATGGAATATTGATATCAGATCACCTGGAGGTGGAGATAATTTATACTTATCCTCAATAATAGCTCTAAATGCTGATACAGGAAAAATGAATTGGTATTACCAAACAACCCCCGAAGATAAATGGGACTTTACTGCTACTCAAGATATAATGCTTGCAGATATGGATATTGATGGGGAAACGAAAAAGGTTTTAATGCAAGCACCCAAAAATGGTTTCTTTTATGTAATTGATAGAAAAGATGGGAAATTATTAAGAGCGCATAATTATGTACCCGTTAACTGGTCAACGCATATCGATCTAGAAACTGGAAGACCAATTATAAATAAAGATAAGGATTATAATGTTAAACCTGAGTGGGTACTTCCTGGAAGTTATGGTGGACACAATTGGCAGGCGATGTCCTATGATCCGAATCTTGGATTAGTTTACATACCTACTCATGAGGTACCTGCTGTTTATGTTCCAGTTAAAGGGTATTATAAAATGCAACCAGGGACATTTAATACAGGTACAAGTTTTTATGTAAACGAAGCTGCAGCAAAAATGAAAGGTATTCCTCCCGTTACAGGAGCTATAAAAGCATTTAACCCAATAACTGGTGAAACAAAATGGTCTGTACCTCATAATCATTTTTGGAATGGAGGAACTTTATCAACTTTGTCAGGTCTAACTTTCCAAGGAAACTCATCTGGAAATTTAGTAGCCTATGATTCAGAGAATGGAAGTATTTTATGGAGTAAAGAAATTCAAACAGGTATGATTGCACCTCCAGTGACTTATCAAGTTGACGGTGAGCAATATATTTCAATTCTTGCTGGCGATGGTGGCGCAGGTAATTCAGTCGGTGATAACTTTGGTTTAGATAAAGAAATAGCTGCAGTATTATATGGGAATTACGGAAGGCTTTTATCATTTAAGTTAAACGGAAAATCTCAATTACCTAAACTAGAAAGAAAAAATAATTTTATCCCTGAGCAACCAATAATTAATGTATCAGAAGAGGATTTGCTTAAAGGAGAGAAAATTTATGCTCAATATTGCGGAGCATGCCATGGTGCAGGTGTCAGAGGAAAATCTATTGTGGATTTAAGGCACCTTACATTGGAAAAACATAAAATATTTAATGAAATTCTTCTTGAGGGAATTTTAGAAGAAAATGGTATGGCTAACTTTTCATCCATTTTAACAGAACAAGAAGTCAATCATGTTCATAATTATATTATTGATAGAGCAACAAAAGATAGAATAACCGAAAAAAATAAATAATTATTTTATAGGGAGCGACGGACTAATTATTTCTTCCAATTCAATATCAATATCACCAGATAAAGAATTATATTTATCAAAACCTTTTAATTCATCTGGAATCTGATCATTTCTACTAACTTTGATATTTAAATTTGTAAGTTTTACGACTATAGGAATGCCTTTTTTTGTAATTTTCCTAATCTCTAATATTTTCTCTAAAAGCAAAGGATCGTATCCAACAGCATAGAGCCTTGGATCACCCCTCTCTAATCCATTATTATCTGTTTTTTTAAGCAAAAGAAAAATTTCTCCTTTTGTTTTTTTTATTTTATTAGGCTCGTTTACTCCACTCCACAAAATTTTATACATTTGCTCGTCTTTTGAAAAATTATTGTCGCGGTATGGAATACCCTGCATATCTCTGATTGAAGAATAAGAAACTATAGAAAAAACAAGAACTGATAAAATTAGCGCTAGCTTAATTTTTAAAGAAAATTTTGTATAAAAACTAACACTTACTAAAAGTGAAAATATTACTGCATAAGCAATGCTCAAAAATACTATTTGATCCATTTACTTTACCTTTCCTGAAATTATTGGTTTTTGAAGTTGGTTTAAATCTAAAACATTGCCTTTATCATCAAGAATAAATCTAACAGCAGTAATTTCATCGCCAATTTTCTTCAAAAAAAAGTCATTAAAATAAACAACTTCTAACCTTGGATTAATTTTTTCAACTTTTACTTTTACTTTTAAAGGAGCTATAAAATTTGATTTATAATAAAGCAAATTAACAACATATTCACCCTCCATATACCCTCTGATAGTAACAACTTCTTGATTGGCGGGGTTTTCTACCTCAACTCCATCAATCATTATTCTATCTGCAAGCGTACCTCTATCATCCCTATCCAAGTGCATTAATCCAGCTTGTTGTCTTTGAAAATAAACAATATTTCCTTGGGGATCCTCTACTATTAAATCAATATCATCTGGATGATATTCTTCCCACTCAGCTGAAATAATAAATTCCGCTTTACTGTCAATTTTACCTCCATCTTGAGGTTTTTGAATCAATGCAAATGAAATAAAGAACATAAAAGCAAAACCCAATAATGCATTAAAGAGTAAATCAGTGAATGCATCTCCGTTGCTAACTTCATTTGAAAGGATTTTTTTACTCAAGATTATTTTCCGTATAAAAAGCTAAGTCATTTAATAAAGAAATAATCAAAGTAGCTGAAAAATGAAATTGTATTCTGAGTAATGTGCTTATAATTAATCCAGTTAAAGTTGTATATAGAGCAACAGCCATTCCCGAGCTCATTGAGGATAAAGCTATTTTTAAATTCTCTGGACTTGTACTGTTTAAATCAGCAATAGGTTTTAACATAAGAATAAAACCTATTATTGTTCCTAATAAACCTAATTTTAATGCAATATCAGAGGCAATTACTCCGTAGCTAATTTTTTTTTCAAATTCAGACTCAAAAGCATTGATTAGAACATCCTTATTTTCATTTTTTTCCAAAGAATTAAAGAATCTCGACACCAATAATTTTTTATTATTAAATTCCATATTCTCAAAAGAATTTCTCTCTTCAGAAATAATTTTTGATAAATATAACCAATAAATTGAAGAAACAATCCATAAGCCAGCTATTACTTTCGATATTTGGCTTTTATCACCTTCAATCACAACAGCAACAAGACCTCTTTCATCAAGAATCCATACACCAAAAATAATCAATACCAAAAGAAGAAGAGACCTCAGAACTCCAAGAGAGTGATTTTGAGCATTTAATTTCATAATTTATTTCCTTTTATTATTATTTATA
>JABHUT010000174.1 GCA_018658685.1 Alphaproteobacteria bacterium | reverse complement strand
TTATGGCTTTAGGTATATGCATGGGTATGTTTTTGTCTTTAACAAAAAAAGATGATCCACGAATAAAGTCTAAAAATTCAAATTTAAATTATTCAGGTATTCAGTTTTAGAGATGATGAAAGATAACGATAAAAATATTTTATTAGCCGCTGGTGGAACAGGTGGACATCTTTATGGAGCAGAAAGTTTAGCTTCTGAGCTTTCTTTAGAAGGCTACAATACCTTTCTTTTTACAGATAAAAGGGTTGGGAATCTTGTGAAAGGATTCGCTCAAGATAATGTTAAGGAAATTTTCTCTGATACATTTACAAATAAAAGCTTTTATAAATGGCCTTTCGTAGCTTTTAAAATCTTATTGGGTTTTATATCTTCTTTAATTTTAATAAAAAAAATTAATCCAAAAGCTGTGGTAGGATTCGGAGGTTACCCCACCATACCTGTAATTTTAGCCGCTAAATTATGTGGATCAAAAATTATTATTCATGAACAAAATATAATTTTAGGGAGAGCAAACAAACTTCTTGTTAAATTAGCTGATATTATTACATTGGGGTTTGATAATACAATTGGTGTACCCAAAAATTATAGAAAAAAAACTTTTTTTTCTGGAAATCCTATCAGAAGAGATATTTTAAAATATCAAAGTCCTTACGAAGCATTCAATGAGAAAGATAAATTTAATTTAGTTATCTTTGGAGGTAGCCAGGGAGCATCTTTTTTTTCTAAAACTATTCCTCCCAGTCTTTGTATGCTTTCAGATAAAAAAAAATCCTTTCTAAAAGTTTTTCATCAAGTTAGGCCTGAAGAAGTTGAGGGTGTAAAAAATTTTTATAACTCAAAAAATATAAATGCTCAGGTATCAAATTTTTTCGATAATTTACCTGTTTTATTAAATTCATCTCATTTGATTATTTCAAGATCTGGAGCTTCAACAGTTAGTGAGATCTCTGCTATCAAAAGACCTGCTATCCTAATTCCCTTTCCAGATTCAATCGATAGTGATCAAAAATTAAATGCTCTTAATCTCCAGGATACTGGGCAAGTAGTCGTGTGTGATCAAAAGGATGTTGATTCAGAATGGTTTTTTAAAAAAATTAATGAACTTATTGATTCTCCAAATACTCTAAAAGAGATGATCAAAATTACAAATTCTAAAGTTTATAATGATGGTGCACAAAATATAACAAAGCTGATTAAGAGTTTTGAGGTTAAAGTGGAAAATTAATATGAAAAATATAAAAAATATTCACTTAATTGGTATTGGTGGAATAGGCATGAGTGGAATAGCCGAGATAATGAATAATCTTGGTTACAATATTACTGGCTCTGATCAAGCAAATAATTCGAATGTAAAACGATTAAAAAAAAATGGCATAAAAATTTTTTTAGGTCACAAATCATCAAATATTTCAAGTGCATCCTTAGTCGTCTACTCATCGGCAATACCTCAAAATAACTGCGAAATTGAAGCTGCTAAAGAGTTAAATATTCCGATTATAGGGCGCTCAGAAATGCTAAGAGAGTTGATGAGGATGAAAAAGACTATAACAGTTGCAGGGAGTCATGGGAAAACAACAACAGTATCATTAATAGCTGCTATTTTTGATTATGCAGAACATGACCCAACAGTAATTAATGGAGGAATTATAAATTCATATGGGTCTAACACTAAATTAGGCGAAAGTGACCTAATGCTTGTGGAAACCGATGAGTCAGACGGAAGCTTTTCTTTTTTACCCTCATTTTCTGGGGTAATAACTTCTATCGATAATGAACATATTGATTATTACGGAAGCAAAAAAAAACTACTCGATTCTTTTTTCTCTTACTGTAAAAATATTTCTCCTTTCGGCTTTTTGGCGGTATCAGAAAAAGATAAAAATATTAAAGCGCTCATACAAAATTTACATTCATTGAATATTTATAAGTATGGGTTTAGTGATAATTGCGATATTCAAGGTAAAATTCTAAGAAAAGATAAAAATAAGATTTTTTTTAATGTTTCTATAAAAGGATCAGATTTAAAAGAGGGTCTAATAGAGAATATTTCTTTTCCAGTATTAGGAAAACATAATGTGGAAAATGCTTTAGCTGCAATTACGGTAGCTTATAATTTTAATATTGATTTAGAAATTATAAAAAAAGCTCTAGAGAGTTTTAATGGTGTTAAACGAAGGCTGACTAAAATTTACGAAAAAAATAATATAACTTTTTATGATGATTATGCCCATCACCCTACTGAAATCAAAGAAACTATCAAAGCATTAAAGTCTTTTGAGGGTAGATTAATCTCAGTTGTTCAACCGCATCGATATTCTAGATTAAGGGACAATTATAAACAGTTTTTAAAAAGTTTTTCTGGAAGTGATTTAGTCTTAATTTTACCTGTTTATGAGGCTGGAGAGAAAAAAATTGATAGCTTAACATCAGAAATTTTAGCCTCTGATATATCTCAAAAAGGTTTTTCTGATGCTATTTATTTTGAAAATTTTTCTTCACTCAAAGATGAGATAAAAAAAATTATAAAGCCAAATGATACTATTGTTTTTATGGGTGCGGGCTCTATTTCATCTTGGTGTAATAAATTTGTGCAAGAATTTATTTTGTTAGATCAGAATAATGAATAAAAATTTTCTAGATATATTAGAACGGCCAGAAGTCTTCTTTGAGCTCAAAGGAAAAAGTTTTTGTGACAAATCTATAGGGAATATGTCTTGGTTAAAAGCTGGTGGGTCTGCGGAATATTTATATATTCCTGCTAATGAAGATGATCTTTCTTTAATTTTAGAATCTATTTATGAAGGTGTTGATTTAAATATTTTTGGAAATTTATCAAACACTCTAATCCGTGATGGTGGCTTACCAGGACTGTCAATTATAATTCCAAAATCTTTTAGTAATATCGCATCTATGGGCGATACAAAACTTAAGGTTGGCTCAGGTACTTCCTGTAAAGTTATTTCAGAAAAATGTCTTGAACTTGGTATTGGAGGTATGGAATTTTTATCAGGTATACCTGGTAGCCTAGGAGGTGGAATATTTATGAATGCTGGTTGTTTTGGGTCAGAGTTCAAAGATATTGTTGTTGATGTAGATTTCTTAACAAAAAATGGAAAAAAAATTCATAAAAAAAATAATGAAATAAATTTTCTTTATAGAAAATCTAATATTTCTAGAGATTTGATTATTACCTCTGCAACAATTCAAGGATTTTTAAAAAATTCGAAACAAATTAAAGAGCTAATTGATGAAATTAATTCAAAAAGAATTTCTTCTCAACCCCAGGGATTCGCAACTGGCGGAAGTACTTTTAGAAATACAAATGATTATAAGGCATGGGAATTAATAAAAAGATCAGGTATGTCGAACGCTTCCTTTGGTGGTGCTTCAGTTTCTAATGTTCACAATAACTTTCTTATTAATAATGGTAATGCCTCCGCTAATGATTTTGAAATTCTTGGAAATATGATTATTGAAAAAGTAAAAAGCGAATTAGGAATTTTATTAGACTGGGAAATTCAAATTGTTGGTAAACATGAGTAAATTTTTATTAAATAAAAGTATTCTTGTTTTAATGGGGGGTGAATCTTCGGAGAGGGAGGTTAGTCTCTCGTCCGGTAAAAATGTTTTAAATTCTTTGGTTGAGCTTGGGTTTAAAGTAACAAGTCTTGATTGCTCAGGTAATTTTATGACTAAATTAAGGAAAATTAACCCTGATATTTGCTTTAATGCTTTGCATGGCGAAGGTGGTGAGGATGGAAAGATACAAAGCCTTCTTGAGGCTGAGGGTATACCCTACACTCATTCTGGTGTTTTTGCTTCTTCATTAGCTATGAATAAGATCTATTCAAAAAAATTATTCGAAAAAAATAATATTAAAACCCCTTCTTATAAAATTATCAAAACCAATGAATTAGGTGAACTAAAATATAATAAACCATTTGTTATTAAGCCAATAGGTGAAGGATCAAGTAAAGGTGTTTATGCTATTTTAAATGAATCAGATATGAATAATCTTATTACTATTCAAAATTCATGGATTTATGGAGATAGGGTTTTGATCGAAGATTATATTGAGGGGAAAGAAATCACATGCTCAGTTCATGATGGCCAAGTTACTGAAGTGATGGAGATCTTTACAGATACAGGTTTTTACGATTATGAAGCTAAATATACTAATGGAGCTTCAAAGCATTCTATTCCTGCTAAAATACCCTCTCTAATTTATAAGCTAGTTCAAGAAACCTCCCTTAAGGCCCATAATATTTTTAAGTGCAAGGGCGTTACTAGATCAGATTTTAGGTTTAATGAAAATTTAGGCTCTGGAGGTTTATTTATTCTTGAAATAAATACTCAACCCGGCATGACTCCAACTTCTTTAGTTCCAGAGTTGTTTGTTAGAAAAGGTTTTTCATTTAACGATCTTGTGATTTCATTGTTGGAGGATGCATCTTGCAATCGTTAAAAAGAAAGAGCTATTTTTTTATTGTAGCTATAATCATTATAACCTTAATAGCTTTATCAGTGTTATTTTATAACAATGGATTGATTAAAGAGAGCTTAGTTAAAAGTACTGAAACTTTTTTTGTAGTTAATACAATCCAAACTGTTGGAAGAGAGAGGGCCTCAAAAAATGATCTTTCAAAAATTTTAAAAAAATATCAAAAAACTTCTTTATTAAGTTTAGACCTAAATTACATACAATCCGAGGTTGAAAAAGTAGCTTGGATAAAAAAAGTCATTATCAGAAGAGTCTTACCCAACACATTAAGTTTAACTATAGAGGAGTTCTCACCTCGCGCTGTCTGGATAAGAGGAAGAGATAGATATGTTTTAGATAAGAATGGATATACTATTGAAAAAGTTTCAGATGATCAGTTTCAAAATTACTTCACCATTAAAGGGGCGGAGGCAGAATTGAATCTAATGAATTTAATAGAGAGTCTTGAGAATTTTGATGAGATTTATAATCAAATTGATTATGCAAATTACGTTGGAAGGAGAAGGTGGGATCTGCATTATAAAAGTGGCGTTAGAATAATGCTTCCAGAAGACAATATCATAGACTCACTCTCGCTTTTAGAGACCTACATAAAAGAAAATAAATTAATTGAAAAAGGCCATAAAAAAATAGATTTAAGAGTAGATGGAAAAATAACAACTGATAGAGTTAATTCGAATGGTTAAAGGTAATAATAACCAACATGATTTGTTCATTAACAGGGATGTAAGTTATCAATCGGATAATGTAATTACTGCGATTGATATTGGCTCTGATAAAATCATCTGTTTTATTGCGAAAATTGATAAAATTTTAGATAAAGAAAAACCCCGTATAGTTGGTTTTGGTTATTCTCAATCAAAAGGTATCAGA
>JABHUT010000027.1 GCA_018658685.1 Alphaproteobacteria bacterium | reverse complement strand
ACAACAGCAACAAGACCTCTTTCATCAAGAATCCATACACCAAAAATAATCAATACCAAAAGAAGAAGAGACCTCAGAACTCCAAGAGAGTGATTTTGAGCATTTAATTTCATAATTTATTTCCTTTTATTATTATTTATAATAATTTGAAGAACAAATTAGTATGTAAATTTTGAATTTAACTTGTATTATCCATTATAAGGCTTTGAGGTATTAATATGAAAGAAAAAATTCTTATTGAAAATGGAACTATAATTGATGGAACTGGCTCTAAAGAATATTTAGGCGATATAGTTATAGAAGAAAATAAAATTATTGCTATTGGCGAAGGTGCTAAAAGATTCTCTAAAGAAGAAGATATTCAGAAAATTGATGCTTTTGGTAAATTTGTGATGCCCGGTATTATCGATGCACATTGTCATATAACCTTTGATGAGCCAACATCCAATGATGAACTTTTCTTTCACAGAAGGCAGGCTTTATCAGCTATTATTGCTGGCTACAATGCAAAAAAGGTTCTGTTAGCTGGTGTAACAAGTTTTTGCGACCCAGATAGCTTGCACCAAATAGGTATTGATTTAAGAGATGCAATTAATTCTGGATATATTGAAGGACCCAGAATGTCAGTAGGAGGAAATGCTTTATTAACATCTGTTGGAGGAACTGCAGGAAGATTAATTCCTGACGAGGGGTTAAGAGGTTATGCTCAAATTGTACAAAATAAAGATGAAATAATTACAGAGGTAAGACGTCAAATAAAAAACGGTGCTGATTGGATTAAAGTTCATGTTACTGGCCTGATACCAAATCAAAGAGAAGCGGGTGAAATATCTGTATGGTCATATGAAGAGCTTAAATTAGTATGTGATTTAGCCCACGATCTTGGTATTCCCGTTGTAGGACATGTTAGAAATGCAAAAGGAGTGAAAGATAGTATTAAAGCTGGAATGGATATGATACTACATGCAACATTTATGGATGAAGAAGCAATTGATCTTGTTTGTGAAACCAAAACACCAATAGTTCCAACTTTTACATTTCAAGCAAACCTTGCTGATTTTGGTGAATCAATTGGAGCATCTTCGGATTATAGAGAGATTTTTAAAAAAGAAATTACTGATAATTGTGAAATATTTAAAAAAATTCATGATGCTGGTGTACCGTTATTATGTGGAACTGAAAGCGGATTCTCTATGACACCATATGGAGAATGGCATTATAGAGAGCTTGAAGTCTTTGTTAATGATATTGGTATGAGTAATTTAGAGTCTATTGTATGCGCAACAAAAAATGCTTCCAAATCTATGAAGATGGAAGGTAAAGTTGGTACACTAGAAAATGATATGCTGGCTGATATTTTGATACTAGATGAAAATCCACTCAAAGATATTACTGTCCTTGGTGAAAAATCAAAAATTTCATCAATCATTCTTAATGGACGTGAGGTAGACAGAACTAAACCTGAGCCAGAAATTACTCCACCACAAGGCTGGAGACTATCCCCCTATTCTGACAAAATTTTGACTCAGAAAATTGCAAAAAGTAAATAAACAAAATGACTGAGCATATTTTTACAGATTATAATGATGCTACTCAAGCGTTAAGAATTAAAGATTTAAAGCAATCACTCTATGACGATGGTGAAGTAATTATGGACAAAGTCCTAGTTTGTCTTCATGGCGAAGAACATAAAAAAAGAAGAAAATTAGAAAATAAAATTTTTACTAGAGATGTGTTTCAGAAATATGAAAATATTATTTTTCCAAAAACAATAAATGAAACTTTAGAGCCTTACAACGAATCTGGAAAAATGGATTTGGTAGACTTTGGGTTTAGGGTGTTATTAAATCTTACAGCTGATTTTTCTGGGATAGACAGACCTAATAAATCGAAAAACGAAACTGAAACACTTTTGAGGTTACTTAAAATATTTGCTTCAGGAGCAACACTTCATCACTCAACACGAGATCATGAAGAGGTTAAAGGTGAAGTTAGAGATGCATTAAAAGAGTTTGATAAAAACTTTCTTACCCCTTCGATAGAACGCAGAAAAGCAATTATTAAGCAGGGTTCTGGAGAAGATCTACCAAATGATATCCTTACAGTTCTTTTAGTAAATGATGATCAATTAAATATGCCTTATGATGTTTTACAAAGAGAAATAGCTTTTTATCTTTTAGCCGGAGCGCAAACATCAATTCACTCCTTAGTTCATGTTTTTCATGAAATTCACTCTTGGTTAAAAGAAAACCCTGAAAGAGAAGATGATATTAAAAATGATCCAATATTCGTTCAAAAATGTTTTCTAGAAAGCACCCGATTACATCCATCAAGCCCAGTAGCACTTAGAAAACCAGTATGCCCTGTTCAACTCCCTGGTAATAAAAACGCAAACGAAGATGATAGTGTTGTAATTGATTTATATAATTCAAATCGTGATAAAAAAGTATTTGGTAGTGATGCTGAAAAGTTTAATCCTGATCGTGAAACACCTAATGGACATAACTTATACGGCCTTTCTTTTGGACTTGGAATGCATTCATGTATTGGAAGAAATTTAGCAGCAGGTGTTAATTCAAAATCTGATACCGATCCTAATAATCATCATTATGGAACAGTGACAATGATAATGAGAAAACTAATCTCTTGTAATGCAATACCGGATATTAATAATCCTCCTAAAATGGATGAAAAGACTAAAAGACCAAACTGGGGTTACTACCCTATCACCTTTAATGCTAAGGAAAACCTAAGTGAGTAAAATAGAAACCTCTGATTACAAAACCATTAAATCAGCTCTAGTTAACAGAAACCTTAAACAAGCACTATACGATAAAGGTAAAGTTATTATGGATGGAGTTCTTTTAACTTTACATGGCGAAGAGCACAGAAAAAGAAGAAAACTTGAACATAAAATATTTCAAAGAGATTTTTTTAAATATTATGAGCATGAATTATTTCCAAAAACTTTAAATGAAACTATTAAACCTTTTTTAAATAAGGGAAGTGCAGATCTTTTGGACTTTGGGTATAGAATAACAATGAATCTAACAGCTGATTTTGCAGGAATTGATAGACCTAAAAAAACTCCAGAAGAAACTGAAGATCTTTTATCATTAGTAAAAGTATTTAGTCAGGGAGCAACCCTAGTTCATTCGAAGAGACCTCATGATGAAGTAAATAAAGAAGTATTAATGGCTTTAAATGAATTTGAAGAAAAATTTCTTTCCCCATCTAAAAAAAGGAGAGAGAAATTAATAACAAAATTTAAAAATAATCAGATAGAAAAAAATGAATTACCTCGTGATGTCCTTACAGTTTTATTAATAAATGAAGATAAAATTTCTCTTAATGAAGATTTAATAAAAAGAGAAATAGCTTTTTATCTTCAAGCAGGATCTCATAGTACTGCAAACTCCATGACGCATGCCTTACATGAAATTTTTATCTGGGGAGAAAATAATCCTAGTGAATTTAATAAAATAAAAAATGATAGTCTATTTCTTCAAAAATGTGTTCACGAGAGTATGAGGCTGCATCCCGCAAGTCCTGTAGCATGGAGAAAATCTGAGTGCCCCGTTAAATTAGATAATAATATAGAACTAGATAAAGGTGATTTAATTATTATGGATCTTCATAAAGCAAACCAGGATAAAAAAATATTTGGGGATGACTCTGATATTTTTAATCCTCATAGAATTGTTCCAAAAAATCAATTCTTGTGGGGTCTCACTTTTGGAATAGGTCTTCATATGTGCTTTGGAAGAGATCTTGATGGTGGTATTGTTTCAAATGAAAATACCGATCCAAATAATCATCAATATGGTATAGTTACTTTATTAGTTAAGAAAATTTTAGATGAAAAGGGTTCGCCAGATCCTAAAAATAAACCTAAATCAGATCTTAACTCAGAAAGGCCAAACTGGGGATCTTACCCAATTATTTTCGGAGAAAAATTATGAAAAGCGCAATAGTAACAGGTGCTGGAGCTGGAATAGGCGAAGCAATATCAAAAAAGCTAAGTGATAATAACTACCGTGTTGGTATGTTGGACTTAAATCAAGATAATGTAATCGAAGCATCGAAAAAAATTGATAACACAACTCCTCTTT
>JABHUT010000173.1 GCA_018658685.1 Alphaproteobacteria bacterium | reverse complement strand
TGATGGGATTGTTAAAGTTGCATCAAATGATACTGATTCTTTAAACAAAGCATTAGAGCTCATTAACTCAATAGTTGCTGAACCTGAGGCTGGAGAAATTTACGAAGGAAAAGTTGTTAAAATAATGGATTTTGGTGCTTTCGTTAACTTCTTTGGAAAAAAAGATGGGTTAGTTCACATTTCTCAGTTAGCAAACGAAAGGGTGAATAATGTCACTGATGTTGTTAATGAAGGTGATATAGTAAAGGTTAAACTAGTTGGCTTTGATAATAGAGGAAAGGTTAAACTTTCAATGAAAGATGTTGATCAAAAAACTGGGAAAGAAATTAGCTCTGATAAACTAGGTGATAATTCAGCTAATGATTCTAAACCTAAAGACGACTCTAAGCCAAAGAAAGAGAAGAAACCTAGAAAGAAAAAGACTGAAGACAAAGAAGATAAAGAGTAGTTTTAGTTTTTAGGCAGCATTATTATTCAGGCTTGGGCATTCCAATTATATTGTAGCCCAAGTCTACATAATGTATTTCACCTGTTACACCTTTTGATAGATCTGAGAGAAGGTATAATCCTGCAGAACCAACGTTGCTTAATGATAATTGACCCCTAAGAGGGGAATGCTTTTCTGCATAATTAAAAATCTCTCTTGCACCTCCAACGCCTGCTCCAGAAAGTGTTCGCATTGGACCTGCAGAAATTGCATTAACTCGTATACCTTTTTTCCCATAATCGACTGCTAGATATCTTACCGATGCTTCTAAAGCTGCCTTTGCAACACCCATTACATTATAATTAGGCATAACTTTAGAAGATCCTCCAAAGCTCAAAGTTAAGATTGAGCCCCCTTCATTCATAGATGGCTCAGCTATCTTGCTTATATCAGTAAGGGAGAAGCAGGATACCTCAAGTGTCTTCAAGAAATTTTCTTTTGAAGTATCAATATATCTTCCTGTTAATTCATTTCTATCTGAATATGCGATACCGTGAACAATAAAATCTATTCCTCCCCACTCTTTAGAGAGTGAAGAGAATGTACTTTCAATTTGATCTTTATTAGTTACGTCACAATCAAATAACAGATTAGAATTTACTGACTCTGCTAGAGGTTGAACTCTTTTTTTGAAGGACTCGCCTTGATATGTAAATGCAAGACTTGCACCATGTTCACTTAGGCTGGATGCTATACCCCATGCAAGAGAATGATTATTAGCAACACCCATTATTAGTCCTTTCTTATTTTTCATTAAGGGCCCGGATAGTTGATCAGGAATTTTATTATTATTACTCAATATACTTCCTACAAATCTGGATGTTTGAATGTTAAAGATGCATTTGTTCCACCAAACCCAAAGCTGTTTGAAAGAACACAACCCAAATCAACATTATCTAACTTGTTTCTAATTATTGGAATATTTTCAAAAAGTGGGTCAATATTTTTTATATTAGCTGATTCACAAATAAAACGATTATTCATCATTAGTAGACTGTATATAGCCTCTTGAACCCCTGCTGCTCCCAAGCTATGTCCGGTAAGTGATTTCGTTGCACTAAGGGGAGGAATTTTTGAACCAAAGGTTTCTTGGATAGCCTCAATTTCTTTCGAATCACCTACAGGGGTAGATGTGGCATGTGGATTTATATAATCAATTTCATAAGGAATATTTTTCATAGCCATTTTCATGCATCTTGAGGCTCCCTCACCAGAAGGCTGAACCATATCATGGCCATCTGAAGTAGCGCCATATCCAACTAATTCTGCATAAATCTTTGCACCCCTAGCTTTAGCTCTTTCCATTTCTTCAAGGATCAAAACACCCGCACCCCCAGCAATTACAAAACCATCTCTATCTTTGTCATATGCCCTGCTTGATGAATTAGGTGTTTCATTGTATTTCGAAGACATAGCACCCATTGCATCAAATAAAACTGATAATGCCCAATTGAGTTCTTCACCACCACCTGCAAACATAACATCTTGTTTTCCATACTGAATCATTTCATATGCATTCCCTATGCAATGTGAAGAAGTTGCACAAGCTGATGATATAGAATAGTTAATTCCTTTTATTCCAAAAGGTGTTGCAAGAGTGGCTGAATTTGTTGATGACATCGCTTTAGGAACTGCAAAAGGGCCAACTCTTTTTGGTCCTTTATTTCTGGTAATATCTGCAGCTTCAATCAGAGCTTTAGTTGAGGGCCCACCCGACCCCATAATTAGACCTGTTTTCTCGTTAATAATGTCACTTTCTTCAAGACCGGAGTCATCTATCGCTTGTTGCATGGCAATATAATTCCATGCAGCACCATTACCCATAAATCTTCTTGCTTTTTTTTCAAGATACTCTTCAGGATCTAAAGTTGGTTTTCCAAAGACATGACTCCTAAAGCCTAAATCTTTATGTTCATTTGAAAAAGTAATCCCAGACTTACCTTTTTGAAGGCTATCTAAAACCTCTTCTTTATTATTTCCTATGCATGAGACTATTCCCATACCTGTAATTGCAACTTGTCTCATATCTTTACTCTAAAAATTATTTAAATAAACCTACTCTTAAGTCTTCAGCTTTATATATTTCTTCTCCATCTGCTTTTAAGATTCCATTTCCAATTCCTAATATAAGCTTAGAGGTTAATACTCTTTTTAATGTAATCCTATATTCGAGTTTTTTTACTGTGGGCAGGACCATACCTGAGAATTTAACATTTCCAACTGATAAAGCTCTTCCTTTCCCTTCTAATCCAAGCCAACCAAGGTGAAAACCCAACAACTGCCACATAGCATCTAGACCTAAACAGCCTGGCATTACAGGATCGTTTACAAAGTGACAATCAAAAAACCAAAGCTCTGGATTTACGTCTAATTCAGCCACTACGAGTCCTTTTTTGAACTCACCACCGTCCTCGGTAATATCTGTTATTCTATCAAACATTAACATTGGAGGCATAGGAAGTTGAGGATTTCCAGTACCAAACATATTACCTTTTGCACATTCAATTAGGTCATCTAAATTATAGTTATTTTTTTGATTCATTTTTTATCCCTTAAAAGCTTCTAACATAGATGATTATTTCTGGTAAGGCATAACTATATTTTTTCTTCTTTTTATTGATTATAAACTACATAGTCTATATTGTTGAAATAATGAATGATTTTACTAAAATATTAAGAAATCACAAACTTAGACCTACACAACAGAGAGTTAATTTAGGGAAATTACTTTTTGGAAAGGGTAATAGGCACGTAACAGCTGAAATTCTTAAATATGAATCTGATTGTGAAAATCTTAAGGTCTCACAAGCAACAGTTTATAATGTACTGAATGATTTTTATAATGTTGGTCTTCTAGCAAAAGTTAACATTGATGATGATAAAACATGGTATGATACAAATGTTGAGCATCATTATCATATTTTTATTGAAGATGAATCAAGGCTAGTAGATATAAGTCCTGATGCAATTGATATATCAATTCCAAAAAAACTAACCAAAGGTAAAATTAGTAAAGTCGATTTAGTTGTTAAGATTAACTCCTAAAAGCTAATTTATATTTCTCTTTTAGAATAGTTCTAATTATTATTATTAGTAGTTTAGAATTATTCTAAATAACCTTGACTACCCTTTGGAATTATTCTAATAACTAGCTATTATTAGAATAATTCCAAAGGGTAGTCAAGGTTATTTAGAATAATTCTAAATAACCTTGACTACCCTT
>JABHUT010000172.1 GCA_018658685.1 Alphaproteobacteria bacterium | reverse complement strand
TTGGTGAAACAAAAGCGTTAACCGAAAATATAATTGAAAAAGGAAAAACTCCAATAATTGTTGGTGGTACAGGTCTTTATTTTAAAGCAATTACAGATGGTTTATCTCCAATACCTGATATTGATTATTTAGTTAGGGAGGAGTTAAACGATTTACTATTAAAGGACGGACTTGAGAGTCTTTACTCAGATTTACAAAAAGTAGACCCAGTTGCGGCAGAAAAAATTAATCCAAATGATAGACAAAGAGTTATGAGGGCTCTCGAAGTTTACACGGGTACAAGGAAAAGAATTTCTGATTATTGGAAAATGAAGAGAGTTAAATATATTGATAAACCTACAATAAATTTCAGTGTTGAGGCTGATAGAGAATGGATTTATGAGAGATGTGATTTAAGGGTCGATAATATGTTGAGTGAAGGTGTTATTGATGAGGTTGAAAATCTTCAGAAAAAAAATTACTCAAAAGACTCTCCTATTTTGAAAGCTATTGGAGTTGAAGAAATATCATCTTTTCTTGAAGAAAAAATCTCAATCAAGGAAGCCTCTGACCTAATAAAATTTAAAACTCATCAATACGCTAAACGTCAAATAACCTGGATAAATAATCAGATGATTACGTGGAATAAGATAAATACGCAATATTCAGATAAAAATGTAGTTGAAATTATAAAAAAATTATAAAAAAATTATTGACCTTTGGTTCACAAGTGACTAATTTTCAGCATATTTTAATATTTTTAATGGCATAATTAGTATTTTTAAATTTTAAGGAATTTTTCATGACCAAAATGACTGGAGCTGAAGTAATAGTTAAGGCTTTAAAAGAGCATGGTGTTGACCATATCTTTGGGTATCCCGGGGGAGCAGTTTTACCATTATATGACGAATTATTTAAGAGCAATGATTCTCCTGAGCATATATTGGTTCGTCACGAGCAGGGTGCTGTTCATGCAGCTGAGGGCTATGCTAGATCCTCAGGTAAGCCTGGTGTAGTTTTAGTTACCTCAGGGCCTGGGGCAACTAATGCCGTAACAGGATTAACCGATGCTTTAATGGATTCTATTCCACTTGTTTGTATATCTGGTCAGGTACCAAGTCATCTTATTGGTACTGATGCTTTTCAAGAAAGTGATACTGTTGGTATTACTAGACCATGTACAAAGCATAATTGGTTGGTGAGGCGCCCTGAGGATCTTGCAAAAACAATCCATTTAGCATTTTTGATTGCCACAACTGGAAGACCTGGTCCTGTTTTAATTGATATACCGAAAGATGTTCAGTTTGCTGATGCAGAATATTGTTCAATGGATGAGGTAGAACATCCTAGTTATAAACCTGTCATAAAACCTGAAATATCAGAGATTGAGCAAGCTATTGAATTAATGTCAAATGCACAAAATCCAATTTTTTATACTGGGGGAGGTGTTATTAATTCTGGCCCGGAAGCGAGTCATCTTCTTAGGGAGTTAGTATCTACAACTGGATTTCCAATTACATCAACATTAATGGGATTAGGTGCATTCCCTGCAAGTGATAATAAATGGTTAGGTATGCTGGGTATGCATGGAACATATGAAGCGAATATGGCTATGCATGACTGTGATTTAATAATTAATGTTGGGGCTAGATTTGATGATAGAGTTACAGGAAGGCTAGATGCGTTTTCACCTAATTCCAAAAAAATACATATTGATATTGATCCCACTTCAATAAACAAAACAATTGATGTTGATGTTGCTGTGATTGGTGATTGTGCACATGTTTTAGAAAACCTCCTTATACTTTGGAAGTCAAAGGGATTGAAAACTGATACTTCAAGATGGTGGGAAAAAATTAATGAGTGGAGACAAAAAAAATCTTTAAATTACTCTAAATCTAAAAAGATTATAAAGCCTCAGTATGCTGTTGAGCGTTTATACGAGTTAACCAAAGATAGAGATACTTATATAACCACTGAGGTTGGACAGCATCAAATGTGGGCGGCACAACACTATCATTTTGCTGAGCCAAATAGGTGGATGACTTCTGGCGGTTTAGGAACAATGGGGGATGGATTACCCGCCGCTATAGGAACTCAAGTAGCCTTTCCAAAATCAACTGTTATAGATATTGCTGGTGAGGCGTCAGTTCTTATGAATATGCAAGAGCTGTCTACTGCAGTTCAACATAAACTTCCAATTAAAGTTTTCATATTAAATAATCAATACATGGGAATGGTAAGGCAGTGGCAAGAACTTCTTCATGGCGGAAGATATTCTCATTCATATACAGAATCTCTTCCAGACTTTGTTAAGTTAGCCGAAGCTTATGGCGCTCACGGTGTCAGGGCTCAAACCCCAGATGAGTTGGATTCCAAGATAAATGAAATGCTTGATTCAAATCTGCCAGTATTATTTGATTGTGTTGTTGATAAAGATGAGAATTGTTATCCAATGATCCCTTCTGGAGCTGCACACAATGAAATGTTATTCAATGATGATGGTATAAATATGGAAGTTGGCGATGAAGGCAAGGTTTTAATATGATTACAATTAAAGAGGGTGCTCAAGAAACACATACCTTTTCTGTTCTTGTTGACAATGAAGCAGGAGTGCTTGCTAGAGTTATAGGGTTATTTTCTGGTCGTGGCTATAATATTGAAAGCTTAACTGTTGCCGAAATTGATAAAGATTCACAAACCTCAAGAATTACAATTGTGACAACTGGAAGCCCTAAAACAATAGCTCAAATAAAAAGTCAATTAGAGCGACTTGTTCCTGTTCATAAAGTTACAGATTTAACTATCGAAGGACCATCTGTTGAAAGGGAGATGGCTTTGATTAAAGTTTTATATTCATCCGAAACCAAAGATGAAATATTAAGACTTTGTGAAATTTATAGAGCTAAGATTGTTGATACTACGGAAAACTCATTTGTTTTTGAATTGACTGGAGCAATGGATAAAATAAATTCCTTTATTGACCTTTTGCGTCCATTAGGGTTGAACGATATATCTAGAACTGGTCTTGCTGCTATTTTACGTGGATCAAAAGAGTAAAATTCTTTTTAAGGAGATGATTAATGAAAGTTTATTATGATAAAGATGCTGATTTAGAAATAATTCAATCTAAAAAAGTTGCTGTTATAGGGTATGGAAGTCAAGGTCATGCTCACGCTTTAAATCTTAAGGACAGTGGAGTTTCGGAAGTATGCGTTGCTCTAAGAGAGGACTCATCTTCTGTTGAAAAGGCTAAAAATGCAGGCTTCAATGTCATGAATGTTGCAGATGCAGCTAAATGGGCTGATGTTATGATGATGTTAACACCTGACGAGCTTCAGGCTGATATTTATAATGATGAGATTAAAGATAATCTAAAAGAAGGATCTGCATTATTATTTGCTCATGGTTTAAATATTCATTTCGACTTAATCAAACCTAGAGAGGATTTAGATATCCTTATGGTTGCCCCAAAAGGCCCAGGCCATACTGTGAGATCAGAGTACGAGAGAAATGCAGGAGTTCCATGTCTAATAGCTGTTGATAAAGATTCAACAGGTAATGCAACTCAATTGGGTTTATCTTATGCATCTGCTCTTGGAGGCGGGAGAGCTGCAATAATAGAAACAACTTTCAAAGAAGAGTGTGAAACCGATTTATTTGGTGAGCAAGCAGTTTTATGTGGTGGCGTTGTAGAGTTAATTCGAAATGGCTTTGAGACTCTTGTAGAGGGTGGATATGCACCTGAAATGGCCTACTTTGAGTGCTTGCATGAAATGAAGCTTATAGTTGATTTAATGTATGAGGGTGGAATTAATAATATGAATTATTCTATCTCAAATACAGCTGAGTATGGAGGATATGTCTCAGGTCCAGCTGTTGTAGGTAGTGAATCAAAAGTAGCGATGAAAAAGGTTCTTGAGAACATACAATCGGGTAAATTTGTTAAAGATTGGATGAATGAAAATAAATCTGGGTCAAATAAAGAATTTCACTCAATGAGGAAAGATTCTAGTAACCATCAAATTGAAGAAGTGGGTGGTGAATTAAGGAATATGATGTCATGGCTTGGTGAAAATAAATTAGTTGATAAAGATAAAAACTAATTTTTACTTGATACTGAATGAAATTTAAGGCATTTAGTTTAGATATGAATATAAACAGTTCAAATATTTTGTCTTTTGAAAGCAATCTTTTTTTGCTTAACACTGTTTTATTGTCTTTAACTCTTTTATCACTGCTGCTTATTAGCCTCTAGGATTGTCTTTTGGCGATATGTCTTAGGGGAGAATTTCGAAGCCAAAAATAATTAATTTTTTGGAGATAGTGATGAGTAAAAATAGTAATTACGTTAAAATTTTTGATACAACATTGAGAGATGGAGAACAATCTCCAGGTGCCTCAATGTCTTTAAGTGAAAAGATTCAGATTGCAGAAGTTTTTGATACAATGGGAATCGATATTATTGAAGCTGGATTTCCTATAGCATCTGAAGGTGATTTCGAGGCTGTTTCAGAGGTTTCAAAAGTTGTAAAAAATGTTCAAGTGTGCGGTTTAGCTAGGGCTGGACAAAAAGATATTGATAGAGCCGGTGCAGCAGTTAAAAACGCTGTAAACCCAAGAATTCATACTTTTATAGCAACCAGCCCTATCCATATGAAATTTAAATTGCAAATGGATGAAGACCAGGTCTTGGAAGCAATCAATACTTCTGTTTCGAGAGCGCGTAACCTAGTTGAGGATGTTCAATGGTCAGCTGAGGATGCAACTAGAACCGATAGAGAGTTTTTATTTAAATGTGTCGAGACTGCTATTTCTTCAGGTGCTTCGACTATTAATATTCCCGATACTGTTGGCTATACAACTCCTGAAGAATATTATGAAATAATAGACTCTTTGATAAAAAATATTCCTTCTTCTGATAAAGTGACTTTTTCAACTCATTGCCATAATGATTTAGGTTTAGCTGTTGCTAACTCATTATCGGGTGTAAGGGCAGGTGCAAGGCAAATTGAATGCACAATGAATGGGATCGGAGAAAGAGCCGGTAATGCAGCTCTTGAAGAGCTTGTCATGTCCATGAAAGTAAGAAAAGATATTTTAAATTATGACTCTAATGTCGATACTAAATTATTTACTCGTGCATCGAAGTTAGTTTCATCAGTCACCTCTTTTCCAGTTCAATTTAACAAAGCTATTGTTGGTAAGAATGCATTTGCTCATGAATCAGGAATTCATCAAGATGGAATGCTTAAAAATAATGAAACTTATGAAATTATGACACCTGAGAGTGTAGGGCTAAGCGAGTCTACTTTAGTTATGGGTAAACACTCAGGGCGTCATGCTTTTAAAGAAAAAGCATATGAGCTAGGTTATGCCTTGGCAGATAATCAATTAAATGATGCCTTTTATCGATTTAAAGACCTCGCTGATAAAAAGAAAGAGATTTTTGATGATGATATTATCGCTATTATAGATGATGAATTTTCTTCAAGCATTGATCAGATAAAACTTGTTTCCCTTAAGATACAGGCTGGCACCTCAGGCCCTCAGATTGCTGATTTAGTTTTAAATATAAACAATGAAGAAAAAAGTACTATTTGCGAGGGCTCCGGACCAGTTGATGCTATTTTTAACTCTATTCGTAATCTATTTCCTCACAAGGCTGATCTTCAGTTGTATCAAGTTCACGCCGTTACACAAGGAACAGATGCTCAAGCCGAGGTAAGTGTTCGTCTGCATGAGGATGGTAAAACTGTTGTTGGTAGAGGAGCTGATACAGATACACTAGTTGCGTCTGCAAGAGCTTATATTGGTGCTTTAAATCGTTTAATTATTAAGAGAGAAAAGGCAAACCCAGATTTTATTGAAACCTAAAAGAGCAGTACTTATATGCATCCAATAGATGAAATTATGGAAGAAAGGTGCCCCAATCTTATGAGGAATAAGATTTTTTGGTCTTTTATTAAGCCATCAATTTATAAAATTTTTAAATATGAAGAAGCCAAAAAGATTGTAGATGATATAATTGATAAGCCTGGGTTTGAATGTTTCACTTATCTTACAGAGTTTTTGAAAGCAGAAAATCAGGTAGCTAATCTTTCAAATGTTCCTAGTTCAGGTCCTATAATTTTAGCTGGTAATCACCCAACTGGTCTAACTGATGGGATTGTAATGTTTGATGTTCTTAAAAAACATAGGCCAGATTATACACTTTACGCTAACTCCGATATGATCAAAATTGCCAAAGGCTTTCAAGATATAATTATTCCAGTTGATTGGAATCATCAAAATAAAACATCTGAGAAGAGTCGGGTGATCTTAAAATTAACAAAAGAAACGCTCAACAATAATAAGGCTTTGTTAGTTTTTCCGTCTTCTAGGTTATCTAAAAGAAAGGGATTTAGGCTATACGAAAGACCTTGGTTAACAACAATTACAAAGCTTTCTAAAAAATTCAATGTTCCTATAGTTCCATTTCATATGAATGGTTCAAATTCACTTCTTTTTTACTTTTTGGAAATCATTAATACAGAACTAAAAGATGTTAGTTTATTTAGAGAGTTAATTAATAAAAGAGACTTTCGTTATAAGATAATTTTTGGTGAACCGATTTATCCCAATGAATTTGACGAAAATATAGATAAACAAACAGAAATTATGCAAAAATATGTTGAGTATGAATTAGGAAAACCGCCTTCAGTTATATAATTATCTCATTTAATTCTTTTACAAAGTTTTAATACTTACTATAGTTAATTCGATGCTTTGGAGTCCCAAATGAAAAAATTCTTATTAATTTTTACTGTAATTTTGCCGCTTTCTATACTTGCGGAGGGTGACGATTGGTCTCATTATGGAAAAGATTCCGGTGGAGGTCATTATTCTAAAGCAACTGAAATAACACCTGAGAATGTGAAATATTTAAAGAATATTTGGACGCATAGATCTGGTGATTATAAGGGTGGGGCAAATTCTGCTGGTAGAAAAGGTGATGATTATCAAACATCTTTTCAAGTAACACCTCTTTTAGTTGATGAAACCCTCTTTTATTGCACGTCATTTAATAGAGTTTTTGCTTTAAATCCTGAAACAGGCGAAGAAATTTGGATGTTTGATCCAAAACTTAAAAAAGAGGGTAGGGCTATCCTAGCTTGTCGGGGGTTAAGTAGTTGGAAAGATTTAAAGAAATCACCTGATGAAAAATGTTTTCATCATATTATTGGCGTTACCATTGATGCCGAATTATTTTCTATTGATGCAAAAGACGGACAATTATGTGAAGATTTTGGAAATAACGGAAGAGTTAATCTCAGAGAAGGCTTAGGTGAGCATCCTGATTTATACTATTGGAGTACATCTCCACCAGCCATAATCAATGAAAAAATCGTTGTTGGAGGAAGTGTTATTGATAACTTATCAATTGATATTCCAGGTGGTGTGGTAAGAGCTTATGATATTAGGACTGGTGAGTTGGAATGGTACTGGGATCCAATTCCACCGAATGAAGCAACAATATTAGATGAAAACGGTAATCCTCTCTACAGAAGGGGTACGGCAAATGTTTGGTCAATAATTTCAGCTGATTCAGACCTAAATATGGTGTACCTTCCAACTGGCAACGCATCCCCTGATTACTATGGTGGACATAGAGAAGGTCTTGAAGAATATTCAAGTTCTGTTGTGGCTCTGAATGCTGATACAGGAAAATTAGAATGGAGTTTTCAGACAGTTCATCATGATATTTGGGATTATGATGTTCCGTCTCAACCAACTTTTTATGAGTTTGAAAAAGACGGCAAAACGATAAAAGCTCTTGCGCAGACAACTAAAACTGGACTTGTTTTTCTATTAAATAGAGAAACTGGTGAACCGATATTTCCTGTTGAGGAAAGGGAGGTTCCTCAAGGGGCTATTGAAGGTGATTATGTAAGTAAAACTCAGCCTTTTCCTACTAAACCTGCGCCTCTTAATCCAACATATTTCGATCCTGATAAAGCGTTTGGTTTTACTTTTTGGGACCGTGGACACTGCAAAAGAACTGCTAAAAAATTAAGAAATGAGGGACTTTTTACTCCACCGTCACTTGAAGGAAGTATTCACTATCCAAGTGGAGTAGGGGGGAATAATTGGGGTGGACCAGCAATCGATCCCGAGAGAAATATAATGATTGTTAATACCAATAATATGGCAAGTTTAATAGTTATGGTTCCTCGAGAAGATTGCGGCAAACCACTCAAGGAATTATCTATTAATAAAACTCAAGAAAGATTTACAAATATTGAATCTAATGAGGGTGCCCCATATTGTAATTTACGATCAATGGGATTTTTCTCTCCTTTAGGCGTGCCATGTACTGAGCCACCTTGGGGTACTTTGACTGCGGTCGACCTTAATACTGGAGATCATCTATGGAATGTTCCATTAGGCACATCAAAAGATTTAGCCCCTTTTCCTTTTTGGTGGATTAAGGGTGCTCCAAATATGGGTGGCCCTACAGTTACTGCATCCGGAGTAATTTTTATAGGTGCTACAAGTGATCATTATTTAAGGGCTTTTAATACGGAAACCGGAGAGGAGTTGGCGAAATTTAGGCTTCCCACTGGAGGGCACGCAACACCGATGACATATAAAAATAAAAATGGTCGGCAATTTGTTATTATAGCTGCTGGAGGTCACTGGGCAATTGGTACTCCTGCCTCTGATCATCTTATGGCTTTTGCGCTTCCGAATGAATAAAACTGTATTAATAACTGGCGCATCTTCAGGTTTAGGTAAAGATTTCGCAAATCTTTATGCAGAAAAAGGTTATAATTTAGTTTTAACCGCGCGAAGAGAGGGTAATTTAAAGTCCATTGCCTCCGATCTTATAAACAAATACAATATAAGCGCTTTAATTATCCCAGCTGATCTTGGTGAAAAAGAAGCGCCAAATAAAATTTTTAATTTTTGTGAAGAAAGTAATATTAAAATTGATATTCTAGTAAATAATGCTGGTTATGGACTGACAGGAGAATTCGATAAAATATCTTGGGAAGAACATGATACTTTTATTAACGTTTTATCGACTTCTGCAATAGCATTAACAAGACTATTTTTACCCAATATGATTGATAGAAAATATGGAAGAGTTGTAAATGTTTCATCTGTTGCAGCTTTTGCTCCTTATACAAATTCAGGCGGTATGTATATTGCAACAAAACTTATGCTTCTGAAGTTTTCAGAAATGATACACAATGATTATAAGTCCAGAAATATTTACTCATGCGCAGTATGCCCAGGGTTTACTCATACTGAATTTCATAGGGATATGAAAGAATTTAAAAGTTCAATACCATCTTTTATGTGGATGGATTCTAGAAAAGTAGTTGAACAAGCATATGAAGCTTCAATGAGCGGAAAAGAAATAATTATTAATGGGTGGATTTATAAAATTTTAGTATTTTTTATGAAAATAATACCTAAGTGGCTTGTTAAATTACGTTCAAATTAGTAGGTTCTTAAAAGTAATTATAACTAGTTAAAAAGGGGTTTTATAATGGAAATTGTGACAGTTTTTGGGGCTTCAGGAAGAATGGGGCAGGCACAAGTAAGACAGCTTTTATTAGCTGGTTATCAGGTTAGGGCTATAACACGAAAAAAAGGTGTATTTTCTGATAATAATGTAACAGAAGTTTCTGCAGATTATAATGACCCTCAAAGCCTAGATGATGCTTTGGCTGGCTCTGATGCTGCTTTTTATAACAAACCTTCTTTTGAGCAAGTCACTAAAATGATAGATTTCTGTGCCGCTGTAGGCGCTGCTGCTGCTAGGGCCGATATTCGCTTAATATATCAAACAGCTGCTTATGCACCTGATGAAGAGATTGGACAATATAATTATGACCGTGTTCTTGCAACGGAGAGAGCTTTAAAACAAGGCGGTGCTCGAACAACTATATTTAGACCCGTATTATTCATGGACAATACTTTAACAAAATGGGCAAGAAATGATATTTTGGAAAAAGATGAGTTTGCTTATCCTCACAAACCAGGGCTTGAGGCAAATTGGATTTGCTTAGATGATGTAGCAAAATTTATGGTTGCAGCCTTAAAAAGGGATGACTTAATAGGACGCGCTATGGTCATTGGTGGGCCTGAAGTTTTAACACCACAAAGAATTGCAGATACCCTATCAGGACATCTTGGTCGCTCTATTAAGCAGAAAACATTAACTCCAAATGAATTTGCTATTCGTATGGCAGATATCTTTGAAGATGTTAGTGATATTGGAAGAGAAGATTATATTGCGGCTATGCAAGGATTTTATGAATATAACAATGATAATGATGATGACTTAAATCCTTTTGAAGTAGATATGGATGAAGTTCTTAAAGAAATTCCTATTCAATTAACAACATTTAGTGAGTGGGTAAAGCAACAGGATTGGGTTCCTATTGACGATGAGGATATTGCAACACCGTCAGGTGGTTAATCATAAAATTTTTGGGATAATTGCCTTACGTTCCTTTGGATAATCATTAAATTTTTCTTTATACCAAGTGTGATGTTTAAGGGCTCTTGGAAGAAGATTAAAGGTAGTCCAAAGAGCAAAAACAAAACCTGAAAAACTCCAAGTCATAATAGCCCATCCAGTCCATTCTATTATTTCTCCAAAATAATTAGGACTTGAAATCCATTTATAAAATCCCCCTCGTGGGATTTGATAACCTTTTTTTTCTTTTGAAATATTCAGTAGGATTTTATCGGATTGAATATTTATGATCATTCCAAAAAGAAAAATACATAAGCCTATTAAAAAGTTTGAGCTTAAGAGCCAAGAAACATCATAGTAATTATCCATCAATAAAAACCAGTAGCCATGAAAGGATGCATTAAAGACGTTAAAAATAAATGCCAGCAGAGCAACTACTAAAGGCATAGAGCCATTTTTATCAATCAAGAGAGGCCATATTAGGCTACGATTAGTATAATGAATAGACCAAAGGCATAAGAAGATAACCAAAACAATATTATTAAATCCCCCATAGAGAAAATAAAAGATCCATATGACATAAAGGGCGGGTGCTTCCATTAAAATCCAACCAAGTCTTTTTGGAAGAAGGGGCCCCCAACCTGATCGAAGGTGCCGTCCATAAGGTGCGCTTATAAAAAGAAGAACAAAAAAAGTTACAACACCAATACCGATCCAAGAATTTATAAGAATTTGAAACATAATGATTTTAGTTTAAGTTAAAATTTGATTCTTAACCACGGAGTATAGCTTTTGCAAAGAAAAATTTGGGTAAATGGAGATTATATTAACTGGGAAGATGCTCAAGTTCATATTTTATCGCACTCTCATCAGCGTGGTTCTTTAATTTTTGGGTTTATACCAATTTTTGAAAATGATGGAGTTGTTTCACTTTTTCGTTTGAACGATCATGTTGATAGACTTTTTACGTCATGCGCTTCAGCTGGGATCCCTTTAGATTATTCTGCTTCGGATATTCATTTGGCAATAAAAGATACTGTAAAAAAGAATCCAGGTAGTAAATTTGTTAAAATAAGCGTCTATATAGCATCCATTGAAATTGATGTTGTGCCTCAAGATTCTTTTTCAACTGTTGCCATTGCAGCATATGAGCCTATGGAAGATATTGCAGCTAAAAATTCACAACCTTTTCATTCATCGCGAGAGTTAAGCGTTTGGCTAGAGAAAGAAAAACATCAAAGAAGATCTGATATCATTCCACCCCAGATTAAAATCGCTGGGAACTATACATCATCAATGATGGCTAAATGGCAGGCGAGAAAGAATGGGTATGATGAGATTATACTTACAGATGAGAGTGGTTTTATTACCGAGGCTCCGACTTCGAATGTTTTTCTGGTAAATCAAGATGATGTTTTATTGACCGCTCCAGAAGAAGAGGTTCTTTATGGGATTACAAGAAAGAGTATTCTTGATATTGCCGATAATGAAGGTATTAAGACCAAAGTAGAGAGAATACCTCTTTCAGAATTAGAAAACGCAAAAGAAGTTTTTATAACCTCATCCTCTCACCTTGTTTGTCCAGTCATAAAAATAGACAATAAACCCGTTGGTAGGGGAGGTATTGGAGTTTTGACAGATAAATTAAAGCAAAGATTTTTGAAGATTTCTAAAGGTCAGGATAGCTTTTTCAGCGATTGGCTTGATAGTATTTAATTTAATTTATTTTTTCTTTATGCATACTTAAAATCTCACTTTAAATAAAAAATGAATCAATTAATTCTGGTATTTTAGGAGAAAGAAATGAAAAAATTAGCCTTATTAACATTAATACTTACAAGTTTTTTATCAACTAACGTTCATGCTCATGTAAAAACGCTCTATTCTGACAAAGGAATTACAACATACTGTATTGATGGTTTGAAATTTGCTGTAGCTGGTGGGGTAAGTATTGTTCAGGTTATGGAAAACGTTGAAAATCATGCAGTGCCAAAAAGCTGTTCAATGAAATAATGAAAAAGATATTTTTAGCAATTATTATTTTAATAATAATGGGGGCATGCCTTTCCCCAATCCTTTTCTTAGCAATTAACATATTTTAAAATATTTTTCTTAGTATCGTTTATATAAATATGTTTGCAAATTTAGGCTAAATATGCGGAAATATTTTTTTTTGAATGATTCTAAATTATTTGGGAGTTTTTTTATGAATTATATTAAATTTTTAACAATATCTTTATTCGTTTTACTGCTGTCCGTCACAGGTAATAATACTGTAAAAGCTGATGAAGCAGTTACTTCTAATGGTACTAGTAGTGTAACTAGCTCTCTTGGATTAGAGGAAATTATTGTAACTGCAAGAAAAAGAGAGGAAAGTCTATTAGATATTCCTGAAACTGTAGTTGCAATTTCTGGTAAAACCATCTCACGTCAAAATATTAAAAATCTTGATAAAATAGGTATGTCAGTTCCTAATCTGAATCTTAATACTAGAGCGGATGGCTGGCCGAATGTTACAATGAGAGGGATGGGAGCGTTCAGCCTTACTCAAGGAGTTGGCTTTTATCTTGATGATGTCCAGCTTTTTGGTGACGCTTCTTCTAGATTTGGCGATTTAGATAGAATTGAAGTTCTTAAAGGTCCCCAAGGTGTTTTATATGGTGGAAGTAATATTGGTGGTGCTGTTAAGTTTATAAGTACTAGACCATCTCCAGACGAGACAACAGGTCATTTTAAAGTTATGGCTGGTGAGCAAAATTCGACTGATATTGAAGGTTCAATTAACATGCCAATTGGTGAAGGTTGGGCAGTTCGTCTCTTTGCATTTACGAGAGAAGATGACGGTTTTATGTACAACCCTAGTAATGGTGATGATACAGTTGCTGGATATGAGGAAAGTGGTGGTAGAATAGCAATTGCCGGACCTCTATCTGATAATTTATCACTTTATGCATCTGTAAGAGCTAATCAATTTGATGGACCAAATAATAACTGGGCTATGGAAAGAGGAACTCCACCAAATTTTGAGTATCCATATATCAATAATATTGAAACTCCTTCAAATAATGATAAAGAAACTTTTGGTGCTCATTTAGAACTAGTTTGGGAGCTTGATGGTTTTGATGTAACAAGTATTTCATCTTACACTGATACTGAGGCTGATAGATTAACAGATGTCGATCTTGAGCCTGAGCTATGGCTTAATGCATTTCAAAATGAGTCTTTTGAGGCCACTATTCAAGAGATACGTTTTGCTTCAAATACAGCAAATAACCTTCAATGGCAGGCTGGTCTTTACTCATCTAAAATGGAGTGGGTTGAAAGGTCTACTACTAGGTTTGGACCTCAAATATTTGGTATAGATTTAACAGTTCCAGCGAAGCATGATAATACTGAAACTACTCATCTAGCTGCATTTGGTAATCTTACTTACACTACTGGTCCATGGGAAATTGGATTTGGTTTGAGGGTAGACTCTTGGGAAAGAGAAAAACTTGTTCCAGCTGAAGTTACGGAAAGTGGCCTAGACCATGCAAATAAGGTTGATGGAACGGAAGTTCTTCCAAGACTTTCAATATCTCGCACAATGGACGATGATACAATGATATACCTTACTATTTCTAAAGGTTACGAGCCTGGTGGATTAAGACACGAGCCAGTAACTTTTGATTCTTCAGGTAATCCTTCTTTATCGACATACACGAAAGAAGAAGCCGTTCAAACTGAAATTGGTATAAAGGGCTCATTTATGAATGGTAGGGGTAATTTTTCAGCTGCTGCCTTTATGATTGATTATGAAGATAGACTGTTTACAACCATTATCCAATCAGCGACAGGTCCTTTTGAATCAATTGGCAATTCTGGTAACTCAGAGAATGTTGGTTTTGAGCTAGAGCTTGCTTTCCAAGCAACTGAAAATCTTTCATTAGCTGCTGCATTCGGTACTTTAAGTGCTGAGTGGGATTCTGGTACAATTATTAATGGCGTTGATATGAGCGGAAGAACTCCTTCAGGATCGATTGATAATGGAGCTTCTATAGCTATCAATTATGAAAAACCTCTTGATAATGGTATGGAATTTATTGCTGATGTTCAGTATAACAGGCGTGGTTCAAGCGTAAGTATGCCTGCACATAGTTATATTGATGTTCCTAGCTATTACACCTTAAACCTAGCAACAGGTATAAGATCTGGAAATTGGGAATTCTTAATTCATGCAGAAAACCTAACTGATGAGCAGTATTATACTGACTTAGAAAATTGGGTTAATCTTGGATCAGGCGGAGCTCTTGACCCAGTTAATCCTATGTCAGATCCATTCTATATTATCGGAACACATGGACATCCAAGAATGATTTCTGCAAGTCTTTCTTATAGATTTTAATTCTTAAAAAGATAATAAATTAAAGGCCCTCTTTATGAGGGCCTTTTTTATTTGGCATTAAATTCTTTTTTAATGTCTGTAGACATTTTTCTTGAACCATCATGACTCCATCCCGGTGGAGCAAAAAGATAGAAAAATTTATGTTTTAGAGAGATATCTACTCTCATCATATCTTTTAAAATATTCCAATATTCATGAAATGCTATCTTTAGAGGATTAAAGGTTTCTAAATCTTTGACCAACCCATAATCAGGAAATTCATCTTTATCTTCTGCGGCAAAAGTATTAAATAATTTATCCCAAATAATGAGTGTTCCTGCATAATTTTTATCTAAATATTCAGGATTTTTACCATGATGAACTCTATGATGGGATGGAGTATTAAAGATAGCTTCAAACCAATTAGGTAATTTTTTGATTGTTTCTGTGTGTATAAAGAATTGATAGACTGCGTTTAAGGCTCCACAGAAAATTACTAAAATAGGATCAAACCCAATAAGGATTAAAGGAATTTTGAGATACATTGTTCCTGTAAAATGCTTTGTCCAGCCTTGCCTAAGCGCTATAGCCAAAGATATTCTGTTGCTTGAATGATGAGTAACATGCATAGCCCATCCCCATCTTACTCGATGAACTATTCTATGGTGTGTATAATACCTTAAATCATCTAGAATGAAGCAAGTAATTATAGTGGTTATAGTTAGAGGAATATTAAACAATTGATATTGTTCAAACCAAAAAAGAACATTTAAAGTTATAAAAGCTGCCAAGCCATTAACAACCACACTCATAAGACCCATAAAAATTGATACAGAATTATCTTTGGCATCTATTGATCCGTTGGCGTTAAAAAATTTAACAACAATTATTTCAATGAGGATAGCTAAAAAGAAAAAAGGAATCGCTACTAACGTAACATCTGCATTTATTATTTTATCTAAATTCAATTTTCATCCTTTTTATTTTTGGTGGGCCCGTGGGGATTCGAACCCCAGACCCGCTGATTAAGAGTCAGCTGCTCTACCAACTGAGCTACAGGCCCTTAAAATATATGTTGCTAGAATATACGGATATTATTACTACAGTAAATAAACTTTTATAATGAGAGAGAATAAAATGACTCCTTTGCTTTACAAACTTTTTTTACAGATGTCGATTATTGCTGCGATAACAGGTGTTCTGGGATTCTTATCAGAAAAATATCAAGAAACAAAATATGGTCGAGTCCTTATGTCTTTAACTATCATGTTTATGTTGATCATGATTTATAAGATGTATCAAGCCTTTATGGCATGGAGTTCGATTTAAAACCCTTTAAAGTTTAATCATTTATAAGTTTTTCTCTTAGAACTCTTGATAACTTATCGATAATAGCAACCATGAGAAGTATTATAAGTATAATGAAAAAAGCTTGATCCCAATATTGTGCTTTCATTCTTTCTGACAATTGGAGACCAATGCCTCCAGCCCCAACTATTCCAAGAATAACGGCTGACCTAGAGTTAGATTCAAAGAAGTATAGGCTTTGTGAAATAAAAATTGGCATTACCTGGGGTATTAGTCCAAATCGTAATGTTGGTATTTTTTTTGCTCCCGATGAAATAAGACCTTCAATCTGTTTATTATCGCTATTATCGGCAGCTTCTGAATAAAGCTTCGACAATGTTCCAGTATCTGCTACAAAAATTGCCAATACACCTGAAAGTGGTCCTAGACCAAAAGCTCTTACGAATATTAAAGCCCAAATAAGAATATCTACACCACGAATAAAATCTAAAAACCTTCTTATGATAAACCTTGGTAAAGTCATTTTTATTACCTGACTTGATGCCAGCAAGCCAAGTGGAATTGATATAATTGATGCGGCCAAAGTTCCAAGAAATGCCATGGATAAAGTTTGCAAAATCCCAATAATGATGGAATTAAAATTCCATGAAAGAAAATCACTCCAAGTTACCATGGATAAAAGAATAGGTTTCATTTTAGAAAAACCATTCAAAAGATCATCGATAGAAAAATTAAAATAATTTAATGAGAAGATAATATATGAAAAAATAAACAATGGTATAATAATAGAAAAGGGTGATCGTCTCCATAAAGGAGAAAATACTCTTGGATTTGCATTTATAATTTCTTTATCAATCATTATCAGCCTCGATAATATTTTTCCTTAAGTAGCCTGATAGCAAATCAATAGAAACAACAGTAAAAATTATTAATAATATAATTGCACTTACTTCTTCGTAGTAATTAAAATTAATCACTAAATATAATTCTTGTCCTATTCCTCCAGCTCCAACAAATCCCAGGATCGTAGAAGCTCTAATATTAATTTCAAATCGAAGTAAGGTATAAGAGATAAGATTTGGAAGAACTTGAGGTAGTAACCCAAATTTCATTTCTGAAAACCAATTACCTCCGGATGCTTTTAGAGCTTCTCTTGGCTTAATATCAGAATTTTCATGGACTTCTGAGAATAGTTTACCCAAAGAGCCCGTTGTATGAAGTGTCATGGCTATAATACCTGCAATTGGACCTATCCCCAAAGCCCAAACAAAGAGAATGGCAAAAATAATCTCAGGAACACCTCTAAAGAATTCAAGAATTCTTCTTATTGTAAAATATATAATAGAATTTGGAGATGTGTTCTTTGCTGCCAAAAAGCTTAATAAAAGTGCAATTGATGACCCTAAAATTGTTGCGAGAAGAGCCATATTGAAAGTTTCAAAAAGTAGCTTTAGGTATTTTGGTAAATTAAAATACCAATAAGCAATTGAACCTTCTTTTTTTGAATCTAGAAATAGCGATGATGATTCTAATGAGGGAAGAATTTGATTAATATAATCTCCGAGACGAGGTAGACCATTTAATAATCGTGAACTATTAATATCTATAACTTTTGATGATAGTAATACCGCCACTAAGAGAGAGGCTGTTATAAAAATATTCCAAAAACGTCTTTTTTGAATTAGATTTTTTAACCTTTCATTATGATCCTCTATAAATACCTCACTCATTGTCTAGGTCGTAAAGTTCTTTTGATATTTCAGCTGTCAGATCATCGGGCGTGCCATCAAAAACAACCTTTCCATCTGATAGTCCTATTAAGCGGTCGCAATATTTTTTTGCAACATCAAGTGAGTGAAGGTTACAAATTACTGTTATTCCATCTTCTCTATTGATTTTCATCATATCATCCATAACTCTCTTAGCGTTTTTAGGATCTAGCGAGGAAATTGGCTCATCAGCTAAAAGAATTTTAGGTTTTTGCATTAGTGCCCTGGCTATTGCAACTCTTTGCTGTTGCCCTCCAGATAAAGTTCCAGCTTTTTGAAGAGCTTTTTCTGATAGATCAAACCTATCTAAATTTCTTAAAGCATTAATTTTTTCTTCTTTGGAAAAAATCCCTATTAAATTTAATAAGCTATAATTTCTTCCAAGACTTCCTATTAAAACATTTGTTAGTACGTCTAAACGTTCAACAAGATTGAATTGTTGAAAAATCATAGCGCATTCAGATCGCCATTTTCTTAATGACCTTCCTTTTAGTGAAGTAATATTAATATCATTAAATTCTATAGACCCTTCACTAGGGTCTATTAGTCTATTTATCATTCTTAATAAAGTTGATTTGCCAGCCCCAGAGCGTCCAATAATTCCAATAATCTTACCTTCTTTAATTTCAAGATTTATATCGTTAACAGCACTAATATCTTTGAATTTTTTCTTTAGATTTTTTATTTTGAGTGACTTCATCACGTCCCATCTATGATTTGTGGATTTACAGACTCATTATAATGATTAAACTAATCTTAAATTAGCTATATTCAAGCTTGGATCTAAAAAAAATGAAAATTCTTTCTATCAAAACTTTATTTGCTCTAATAATGATTTTTTCTCCAATCACGTCTCATGCAGGAGTCGATCAAAATATAAATGATTTTTTAGCTCCTATTTCTAAGATAATCTCAAGTATTGTCTTTTATTCTCTACCTCTAGGCTCTGCTAATGTTGAATTAATCGTTATTTGGCTTATTGCAGGCGGTATTTTTTCTACAATATATTTTAGGTTTATTAACTTTACAGGCTTTAAGCATGCAGTTGAGCTTGTTTCAGGAAAGTTTTCAAGTAAAGATTCAGAAGGAGAGGTTTCGCATTTTAGAGCTCTTGCAACAGCTTTATCTGGGACTGTAGGTTTAGGAAATATTGGCGGTGTTGCCGTTGCAATATCATTAGGTGGCCCAGGTGCTACTTTTTGGATGATTTTATCAGGTCTTATTGGAATGTCCTTAAAGTTCTGTGAATGTACCCTTGGCGTTAAGTATAGGAATATTAATCCAGATGGAAGTGTTTCAGGTGGACCAATGTATTATTTATCAAGGGGATTAAATGAAAAAGGACTTGGTAGCTTGGGAACTATTCTAGCCTATATGTTTGCAGTTTTTTGTATTTTTGCCTCTCTTGGTGGAGGCAATATGTTTCAAGTAAATCAATCTTTAGATTTATTAATTTATGTTACAGGAGGGAGCGGAAGTTTTCTTGATTTACATTCGTGGGTTTATGGAGCTGTTATAGCCTTTTTAGTTGGTCTAGTTATTATTGGAGGAATAAAAAGAATTGGGTCTGTAACATCTAAATTAGTTCCATCAATGGCAATCATCTATTTAGTTTCTTCTCTAATCATCATTTTTTCAAATTTTAATCAAATACCATCAGCCTTTTCATCAATTATTGTGGGAGCCTTTTCACCTGAGGGGGTAACTGGGGGCTTCATGGGAGTTTTGATTCTAGGATTTCGTAGGGCTGTTTTTTCAAATGAGGCGGGAATAGGCTCTGCTCCGATAGCGCACTCTGCAGTTAAGACAAGTAATCCAACAACGGAAGGTTTGGTATCCCTGCTTGAACCATTTGTCGACACAGTTGTTATTTGTACATTAACTGCCTTAGTAATTATCACTACAGGTGTTTATACTTCTGGACAAGGAATTGAAGGAGCTAGGCTTACATCGCAGGCCTTTGGTTCTGTAATGCCAAGTTTCCCTTACTTATTGGCTCTTGTTGCGACATTATTTGCATTTTCAACTATGATTTCATGGTCTTATTATGGAGTAAAGGCAGTTACTTTTATTTTTGGTGAGTCTAGAAATATAGAAGTTATTTATAAAGTTATTTTCTGTTTGTTTGCGATAATCGGTTCCTCGCTTGATCTATTAAAGGTTATCGAGCTCTCTGATGCCGCTCTCTTCTTAATGGCTATTCCAAATCTTATAGGCGTTTATATTTTAGCAAGTGTTGTTAAAAAAGAATCTTCCAATTATTTTTTAAAATTAAATGAATATAAAGCTTCCAAATAATTTTAGTCGTGTAAAAGGCTTTATGGACCCAATGGAAGGAGAGTGCCTTTATCGAACAGCTTTAATTGCATCTAAAAATGCACCTATTGTTGAAATTGGTTCTTATTGCGGAAAATCAACAATTTATTTGGGTATGGCCTGTAAAGAAAATAATTCCATTGTGTTTGCGATTGATCACCATACGGGATCAGAAGAGAATCAAGTTGGGTGGGAGTACCACGATAGTGAATTATTTGATGATGAAACCGGAAGGATTAATTCTTTTCCATCATTTAGAAGAAATATAAGAGATGCTAACTTAGAAGCCTCAGTTATACCTATTGTTTCTTCCTCGGTATTAGTTTCTAAATTTTGGACAATAGATTTATCAATGGTTTTTATTGATGGGGGCCATAGTATGGAGGCCGCGAAAGCAGATCTTGATAATTGGAGTGATAAAGTTATTCATGGAGGATTTTTAGCCATTCATGATGTTTTTCCAAATCCTGATGATGGAGGAAGGCCTCCTTATGAGATATATAAATTAGCTATCACATCTAAAAAATTCAAAGAGGTTGAGTCAGTTAAATCTCTGAAAATATTACAAAGAGTTTCTTAATCCGTCTATTAAGAATAATTCAGACCCTCTGCTTATCTTAAAAATTGCATCATATGCTAAAATAACTGACGCTGAAGTCCAAGGTGGTTTTTCTGCAGGCCAAAAAACGTTTTGTTCATACTGTTTTCCCATCCAATAAACATCATCATCATCCCTACATTTATGGGACCAGGATAGCATTTGTTTAGCATCCTTTTCTCGACCCATTTTTAATAAAGCTATTGCTAATTCTGCTGTTTCAGCAACAGTTACCCACGGCTGATCAGAAACGCATTTACATCCGATATTCTCTATTACAAAAATATCCCATTTCTTATTTAATCTTTCTTTCGCTTCATCTCCACTTATCACCCCAGATAAAATTGGATAATACCAGTCCATTGAGAATCGATCTTTGGACTCCCAAGTTCTATCAAAAAGCTCAGGTTTATTTTTAATAGCGTCTCTTAAGTGAATTAAAGACTTTTCCCAATCTACTTTTTTTATACCGAGAGCGGAGGCACAATTTATTGCGCATTCAAGGCTTTTATATATCGAACAACACCCTGTTATTAATGCATCATCAAGAGGTGCTGAGGCATCTTTTGCTGCCCACCTTACTTCACCGTTTGAAGATTGGTGCCTAAGTACAAAGCTTATTGCATTTTCAATAGTTGGCCACATCTCCTCTAAAAAATCTAAGGATTGATTAATAAGATAATCATGCCAGCATGCTGTAGCGATATAGGCTGAAAAGTTTGTATCCCTAATTGTTTTTTCATTACTTTCATCGCCTTTAAATTTACCATCATCTAAATCAATTTCAACATCACTTCCAAGTTGTCCGTACCATGAGCCATCATCTAGTTGCGTTTCTTTAAGGTATTTGAAACCAATTTCTTTCTCTTCTTCATATTGAAAGATATTTAAAGCCATTACTGACTCAAGATGATTCCATGGATCAAAAATACCATTTTCAAACCAGGTAATAGAACCATCTTTTCTTTGAAGGCTTATAATTCTATCTAAGGATCCCTTGAAGAAACTTATTTCACTATTTTCTATTGTCATTTAATTATCGTTATTTTTTTATAAAATATAAAACTAGAGATTTCCCAATCAAAGGATCAAAAATTTTCTCTAACAATACGGTTAATATTGGCCTTTTCATGATGTCCCACTCAAGAAACTTTTGATAATAATTTACAAAAATATTTTTTTCATTTTTAACGCCAACAAGACATTTTAACCACCAATAAGGGGAGTGAAGACCATGTTTATATGAATTAAAAAGATATAGGAAACCATTGTTTTCAAATGATTTTTTTAAATTTTTGAACTTAAAAATATGAACATGTCCACCTGGTTCATTGTGATAATCATCTGAAAGTATCCAACATATTTTTTCTGGTAACCATCTCGGTACCGAGATACCAATTTTTGCACCTTTTTTTGAAACACGAAAGATTTCTTTTATTACATTTTCATAATCAGGAATATGTTCCAAAACCTCTGAACATATAACTCTATCAAATATTTCATCTGGAAATGGTAGCTTATGAGCATCTCCTGCCATAAGGTTAAACTGCCTTTTGCTGTCACCTGTGATATCAGGATACTTTTCAAAACCATGGTAGGTTATTTGAAGGTCGTCATAAGACAAATCTAAGCCAATTACATGACATTTTTTATAATAGTAAAGTTTATGAATATGGCGACCTTTTCCACATCCCAAATCAAGAATAACTTGTTCATCTTTGATATTAATTTTATCTAGGTCTATTGTTAGCATTTTCTATTGCCTCTCTATAGACTTCCACAAGCTCTTTTGCGGCTCTTTTCCAAGTAAATTTTTCTAACACTCTATTCCTACCCCTATTTCCAAAATCTGTTCTTTTTTCAGGAGAATTAAGTAGTGATTTTATTGCGTCTTTTAAAGCCTTAGGGTTTGAGTGAGGGACAACAATTGCAGCATCACCTACAACCTCCGGAAGCGAGCCTCCATTTGTTGAAACTAACGGTATTCCGCAAGACATTGCCTCACCAGCAGGAAAACCAAAGCCTTCATAAACAGACGGTGATACTGCAAGTGTTGATTCTGCATATAATTCCGCTATTTGTCTGCCCGTTAAATCAGAAATAAATCTTACCTTTTCTTTTATACCTTCTTTTTTAAGCTCTTGATCTGTCGGACCCTCTCTTAATCTACCGATGACTAATAACTCTAAGTCTGGGAATTCCTTTAAAAGTTCTGCGTATGCCCTTATAAGGTATATTAACCCTTTAAGGGGAACATCAGCGCTTGCTGTTGTTATAATTTGATTATTTTTTCTTTTAATTGATGGGATTGGATGAAACGTTTCATGATCAATTCCATGCAAAACCTTTCGGGTCTTTTTAGAATCTATTTTAAAATCCTTAATCAGGTCCTTTCTTGTATTTTCTGAAACAACAATTATAGGATCTAACTTTCTAGCTACCTTTATTTGCATTTTTAAGAAACTGTACCACCTCCATTTAAGTATTTTTAGGGTTATAGTATCAGCGTGTTTTATATCTATTCTTTTGTCCATTGTAATAGGGTGATGAATCGTTCCAACAACAGGAAGACCAAGATCTCTTAATTTTAAAAGTCCGTAAGCTAAAGTTTGGTTATCATGAACAACATCATAATTTTTGAAATTAGCCTTACCCCAAACAGCCATTCTTTCACCAAAAGTATAGGGTTCAGAAAACCCTCCTGATAAATGACTTAACCATTCATAAAGATTTATAGGCTCTTTAAGTAAGCTTAGTCTAAAAGCTTCTAGTGGGCTTTCATATGAATATAAATCAAGAGAAGGTAGCTTTGTAAGTCCTACACCTTTATCAAGAATTGGGTAAGGTTGTCCTGATAGAACTTCTACGGTATGACCCAGATCAATCATGGCTTTAGTTACTAGCCGCATATAGATTCCTTGCCCGCCTGTGTAGGGGTGGCTTCTGTAACTGGGCATTAGAATTCTGAGAGGTTTATCACTAATTTTGTTCATTGAGCCTTGTATCATAATTAACTAATTTTTATAAATTTTAATATTCTTGATTATTTATATATTTTTATGAATAATTATAATTGAATAAATTCAAAGAACATTTATAAACGTTCAATAAACATTTTAATCATTAACCAACTATTGATTTAAATAAGGAAAGTAATAGAGAAAATGACAAAAATAAATTTTATTGAATTTAATGGGGTAGAACACTCCGTAGATGTAGATGATGGAAATACTGTTATGGAAGCAGCCATTAAGAACAATGTCCCAGGTATTGATGCAGACTGTGGCGGTGCAACCGCTTGCGCAACTTGTCATGTTTATGTTGATCCTGCATGGGCTGAAAAAACGGGTGAAGCAGAAGAAATGGAAAAGGATATGTTAGATTTTGCTTTTGACGTTGAAGATAACAGCAGATTATCATGCTGTATAAAGGTTTCTAGTGAGTTAGATGGCTTGACCGTGAGATTACCCGAAAAACAATTCTAAGTTAGAAAAATACATTCTGAAACGATATTATGGAAAAAGAATTCTTTGAAACTGACGTGGTTATTATTGGTGCTGGACCAGTAGGGCTTTTTGCTGTTTTTGAATTAGGTCTTTTGGATATGAAGTGTCATGTAATTGATATCCTGGATAAACCGGGAGGACAATGCGCAGAATTATACCCTGAAAAACCTATCTATGACATTCCCGGAATGCCCTCTGTTCTTGGTATGGAATTAGTTGATTCGCTTATGAAACAAATAGAACCATTTAATCCATCTTTTCATTTATCAAGTATGGTTCAAGAGATAAAGAAAATCGATGATGTTTTCTGGGAAGTGAAAACTGATAATAATGAGGTTTTTAAAGCTAAGGCCGTTGTTATTGCAGGTGGAGGAGGAAGCTTTTTACCAAAAAAACCCCCTATAAAAGAAATTGAAAATTTTGAAAATAATTCAGTTTTTTATTCAATAAAAAATAAAGAAAGATTTAGAGATAAAGACCTTGTAATTGTAGGTGGTGGAGATTCGGCTCTTGATTGGGCTTTAAATTTAGAATCGATTGCAAAAAGAGTAACTCTAGTTCATAGGAGAGACCAATTTCGAGCTGCCCCTGATTCTGTAAAAAAGATATTCTCCCTAATAGAGGATAATAAAATCGATTTTGTTATTGGACAAGTTTCATCCCTGAATGGAAAAGATGGTATTTTGGAATCATTAAAATGCAAAACATCTGATGAAGAGGTTGAGGTAAAATGTGATGCCCTTCTTCCTTTTTTTGGTCTCACAATGAAGTTAGGACCTATAGCAAATTGGGGTTTGAATCTAAATGAAAACCTAATAACTGTTGATACTGAAAAATTTGAAACAAATGAAAAAGGTATTTTTGCTATTGGAGATATAAATACATATCCTGGAAAATTAAAGCTTATCTTATGTGGTTTTCATGAGGCTGCTCTTATGTCTCAGCAGGCATACAAATATGTATATCCAGGTGAAAAGTTGACATTTCAATACACAACATCTAGTAGCGATTTAAAAAAGAAACTTGGGGTTTCCTAACTTACCAGCAATAAAATCTATTACAAAATCTATTATTATCTAGACCATTTCTTCTTATTGCATCAGTAGTTTTATTTTGAGCTCTAATAGATTTTAAAGTTAACCTACAACCTCCGTATGCTTCTGTTCCTTCAATAAAACCTAAGCTTACACATTCCTCTTGATCAACTTTATCTCTTAGCGCAGCTCTTTCTTCTAATTCTAATTGTGAAGCACAAGAAGATAGGAAAAGTACCATTGTTAAAATAAAATATTTTTTCATATTATCCTCATTTATTTCTACTTAACTCTTTCATCCCATTATCTAAACCTTCTAATGTCAATGGGAACATTCTATTTGTAATTATTTGATTAACAATTTGCGTTGATGGAGTAAAATCCCAATGTTTTGTTTCAACTGGATTTATCCATATTACATTTTGATAAATATCAACAATTCTTTGTAACCATTCAGCTCCAGCTTCATCATTCCAGTGCTCAACACTACCTCCGGAATAGGTAATTTCATAGGGACTCATTGACGCATCACCAACAAAGATAATTTTATAATCAGAAGAGTATTTATGTAATATATCCCACGTATTAATTTTTTCCGTATGCCTTCTTTTATTATCTTTCCAAACCGACTCATAGAGACAGTTGTGAAAATAGAAATTTTCCATATTTTTGAATTCTGTTTTGGCGGCAGAAAATAGTTCTTCGCACAATTTTACATGGGGATCCATTGATCCGCCAACATCAAAAAATAACAAAACCTTAACTCTATTTCTTCTCTCAGGAACCAAGGAAATATCTAAATATCCTTTATCTGCTGTATTTTTTATAGTACCGGGAAGGTCCAGTGTATCTGCTGCACCATCTCTAGCAAATTTCCTTAACCTTCTTAGCGCAACTTTGATATTTCTTGTTCCAATTTCAACATCTTTATCTAAATTTTTGAATTCTCTCTTATCCCAGACTTTTACAGCTTTAAAATTTTTATTTTCTTTTTGGCCAATTCTTATTCCCTCAGGATTATAGCCGTCAGATCCGTATGGAGAAGTTCCTCCTGTGCCAATCCATTTAGAACCTCCTTCATGCCTTTTTTCTTGCTCTTCTAGTCGCTTTTTTAGCTCTTCCATAAGCTTATCCCAGCCGCCCAAAGATTCGATTTTTGCCTTTTCCTCTTCTGTAAGAAATTTTTCATTTAACGATTTTAGCCACTCTTCAGGAATTTCTGCAATTTCATCAGCTTCAAGATTTTCTAATCCTTTGAAGACGTGGCCAAAAACTTGATCAAATTTATCTAGATTTTTTTCATCTTTTACGAGAGTTGATCTTGATAAGTAATAGAAATCTTCAATTTTTCTATCAGGTATCCCTTTATCCATAGCCTCCAAGAGGGTTAAGTACTCTCTTAAGGAGACAGGTAAATTAGCCGATTTTAACTCATGAAAAAAGTTTACAAACATTCTTTATTTAACCATTTTCTCTTCTTGCAAGGAAGGCTAGTCTTTCAAATAAATGAACATCTTGCTCATTTTTTAGAAGTGCCCCATGCAAGGGAGGTATTAAATTGTTAGCATTTTTTTCTCTTAGCATTTCAGGTTTAATATCTTCATTCATTAGAAGTTTAAGCCAGTCAAGTAACTCAGATGTTGAAGGTTTCTTTTTTATTCCTGGAACGTCTCTTAGTTCATAGAAAACTTTTAAGGATTCTGAAACTAATTTAGATTTGATTTTCGGATAATGAACATCCACAATTTTTTCCATTGTTGACGTATCTGGAAATGAAATATAATGAAAAAAGCATCTTCTTAAGAACGCATCAGGAAGTTCTTTTTCATTATTTGAAGTTATAATTACGACCGG
>JABHUT010000171.1 GCA_018658685.1 Alphaproteobacteria bacterium | reverse complement strand
TTAGAAGGTAATATTTTACAATAATAAAATACCAACAGATAATAAGCCAAATAATATTTTAGACATTATGTCGCATATTTCTATCAAGAAGGATAAAATAAGTCGATACTTTAAAATAAAATCATGAGAAATTACTTTATGGTAAAAATTATTTCAAGAAAAAGTGATTTAGCTATAATTCAGGCTAAATTAGTTGGTGAAGCAATTGCTAATTTTTATCCTGAATTGAATATTGAGTATATTCATAAGGATACAAAGGGAGATATAGATCTTACGACTCCTTTAAGTAAGCTTCCAGAAATAGGAGTATTTACATCAGATTTACGTCAGAGCCTTATTGATAACGATGCAGATTTAGCTGTTCACTCATGGAAGGATTTACCAATATCATTGGAAAAAGGGACTTCAGTTGTAGCTACTTTACCTCGTGCAGATATGAGGGATATACTTTTAATTAAAAAAAATAATATTAATTTAATAAAAAAAAGTAAATCTATAGAGATATTAACATCATCACCGAGAAGATCGTATAATATTTCTTCTTTTCTGATTAAGGCAACTCCAATTGATATAAAGAAAATATCCTTTAGTGATATTCGAGGTAATATTCCCACTAGGTTAAATAAATTTGTAGCGGGTGAGTCAGATGGCATTATTCTTGCAAAAGCTGCGCTTGATAGGATTCTAGAAAATAGTAATAAAGATTTAGCTCAAGAGATTATAAATATTCTTCAAGAAACTCTCTGGATGGTTTTACCTTTATCAGAAAATCCTTGTGCACCTGCTCAAGGTGCTGTTGCAATTGAGGTTAATGATGAAAGAAATGACATATTTGATATTGTTAAAAGCATAAATCATTCAGATACTTTTGAGAGTGTTAAAATAGAGAGAGATACCCTTGAAAAATATGGTGGTGGTTGTCATCAAAAAATTGGTGTCAGTAATGAAAAAACTATATTTGGTGATATTTTTTCAATTAAGGGTATTACAGATGATAATGTTGTTTTGAACACACGAAAAATAAATAGAGAGAGTAAAAATGAGGATTTATGGAAATCGATCAGTTCAGAAAATATTTTTCCTTTAAATCTTGAAAAGTATAATATTTTTACTCGACAAGAAATTAGAAAAAATATTGAGAAGGCCTCTAAACTAAAAAATTATAACATCTTAGCTACAAGGGGAAATGTTCTAGACGGTATATCACAATTGGATTCCACAAATACTCTTTGGACTAGTGGTGCTAAGACATGGTATAGCCTAGCAAAAAAAGGTTTTTGGGTTAATGGAACTTTCGATAGTATTGGTGAGAATCAGGATCAAGCTATAGGCTTTCTTTCAAAAAATAAAAATTGGTTAAAATTAACTCATGAAGATTCTAATGAGTTTTTTATAAAAGAAAAATTATCAACTTATAAATTAATTAAAGGTGAAATTAATGAAGATTTATCTAAAAAAACTCATTTCTATTGGATGAGTGGGTCAGCATTTTTATATGCCTTAGAGAAATTTCCGAATATTACTAATAAATATCATTCATGTGGGCCTGGTAACACCTATGAAATTATTAAAAAGAATGTTACGGAAGGTCATATTAAAATATTTTTAAGTTATAATGATTGGAAAAATGAGATTACCAATGAGTAAGGTTAGTAAAAAACTTCACCGTTTAAAAAGTAATAAAATTTTTAGAGACTTATGTTCTGAAACTGATTTTACAAAAGCAAACTTTGTTCAACCTTTATTTGTAAACGAGGCTTCGGGAAATAAAGAAGAAATAATAGGTTTAAAAGATAATTTTGTTATGAGTTTGGAGGATACTCTCAGACAAATTAATGATGATATTTCAAATGGTGTAAGTAATTTTCTATTATTTATTTCTTCCAAAAATAAGTCGCTGGATTCTTTTAATTTAAGCTTTCATGAAAAGGTAATTAGTTCAATTAAGGATGAATTTAAAGATAACATTAATCTTTGGACGGATGTTTGTCTTTGCTCTTTAACTGATCATGGGCATTGTTGCCTTTTTGATAAAGATAATTCCATAAATATTGATAAAACCCTTGATGAGATCTCTAAGGTTGTTCTTACATATGCTGAAGCGGGAGCTGATATTATCGCTCCAAGCGATATGATGGATGGAAGAACATTAAAAATTAGAGAGGTTTTGGATGGTTTAAATTTTTCAATGATACCAATCATTAGTTATAGTACAAAATTTTCAAGTAACTTTTATGGTCCATTTAGGAATGCTGCTGACTCAACCCCTCTTTTTGGTGATAGGAAGCAATATCAGTTAGATTATAGAAATAAATCTGAGGCTATTAGGGCAAGCATTAGATGTGCTGAAGAGGGTGCTGATATGTTAATGGTTAAACCGGCAATGACGTCTATAGATTTAATTAAAGATATAAAGGAGAAAACTAACTTAATGGTCGGAGCTTACCAAGTTAGTGGTGAGTATGCAGGCATTTGTTTATCGGAGGATAAAGGGTTGCTAAATATGGAGGAAGCTTTAGAGGAAACTTGGCACGTAATGAGAAGAGCTGAAGCACAATTTATTATAACTTATGGCGCTAGGCTAGCAAAAAAAATAGGCTTTTAATGACTAATCTTCTTTTTAGAAACGCCTTGAATCGAATACCACAAGCCACTCCTCCAATCTGGTTTATGAGACAGGCGGGCAGGTATCACTCTCATTACCAAGCTTTGAAAAAAAATTATACGTTTGAAGAATTATGCAAGAATCCTAAATTAGCTGCCGAAACAGCACTGGGACCGATAAATGATTTTGATTTTGATGTCTCAATTTTGTTTAGTGATATATTATTTCCTCTTGAAGCTCTTGGTATGGGTCTTAAATATGATCCGGGTCCCATCTTTAGTAAATTTATAACTCCAAATAATATTAAAGAACTTATTTCAGTAGACGATGCAATTAAGAAGTTAATGTTTCAAAGTGATGCATTAAAGATAACTCGTGAATTACTCCCAAAAAATAAAAGTCTTATTGGCTTTATTGGAGGACCATGGACAGTTGCTTCATATGGAACCGGTATGAATAAAGGCGTTGATTATCAAGGTGGTATA
>JABHUT010000170.1 GCA_018658685.1 Alphaproteobacteria bacterium | reverse complement strand
GGAAAGGAATTATTTTCTAATATTAATTTATCTTTTCTTCCAAATGCAAAGATTGGCATAGTGGGTGTTAATGGTTCAGGAAAATCAACATTTTTAAAAATAATCGCTGGACATGAAAAGGATTTTACAGGTGAAGCTTGGGCGGCTGAAGGAATTACAATTGGTTATTTACCTCAAGAACCTCTTCTCGATGAGTCTAAAACTGTCTATCAAAATATAACAATAGGCCTAAAGGAGCAAAAGGATTTACTGACTAGATATAATGAGCTGGCTGTTAACTATTCTGAAGAAAATGCAGATGAACTATCAGAACTCCAAAACCAGATAGAAAGTAAAAATTTATGGGATTTGGACTCCAAGGTTAACCAGGCTATGGATGCCCTAAGGTGTCCTGAATCAGAGATGAGTGTTGTTAATTTATCTGGCGGAGGAAAAAGAAGAATAGCTATTTGTCAGCTATTACTGCAAAACCCTGATATTTTATTATTAGATGAGCCAACTAATCATCTGGATGCCGAAACAGTTGCATGGTTAGAGAATTATCTTAAATCTTATTCTGGTACAATAATTCTAATTACGCATGATAGATATTTTCTTAATAACATTACTGAGTGGATTCTTGAATTAGACAGGGGTCAAGGAATTCCCTATGAAGGTAACTATACATCTTGGTTAACACAAAAACAAAAAAGAATCGAACTTGAGGGCAAAGAAGATAATTCAAGATTAAAAAGACTTAATAGTGAATTGGATTGGATTTCCGCATCCCCTAAAGCAAGACAAGCAAAATCTAAAGCTAGAATTAAAAGTTATGAGGATCTTAAGAATAAGGAAGTTAAAGAAAGCACAGGCGATCCCCAAATTATTATTCCAAAAGCTCCTAGGCTTGGAGATATGGTTATCGATATAAATGGTATTTCAAAATCATATAAAGAAAAATTACTTATCGAAGATGTTAGTTTTCGTCTACCGCCTGGAGGTATAGTTGGAATAATTGGAGCTAATGGAGCTGGAAAAACTACGTTATTTAGAATGCTTTCAGGACTTGAAGAAGCAGATAATGGTGAAATTAAAATGGGTGAAACCGTTGTTATGGGTTATGTTGATCAATCTAGGGATACTTTAGAGGATAGCAAAACAGTCTGGGAGGAGATTTCAGAAGGCAATGATATAATCGATGTTAATTCAACAATTATTCATTCTCGTGCATATGTAAGTGCTTTTAACTTCAAAGGAAGTGATCAACAAAAAGTAGTTGGACAGTTGTCGGGTGGAGAAAGAAATAGAGTTCATTTGGCTAAGGTATTAAAATCAGGGGCAAATTTACTTTTTCTCGACGAACCTACAAATGATCTTGATGTTGAAACACTTCATGCCCTGGAATATGCTTTGGAGAATTTTTCTGGGAGTGCATTAATTATTAGCCACGATAGATGGTTTTTAGACCGTATGGCCACTCATATTTTAGCTTTTGAAGGTAATAGCCATGTTGAATGGTTTGAAGGAAATTACTCAGATTATTTATTGGATTATAAAAGACGATACGGCGATGAATCAGATATCCCAAGTAGAATTAAATATAAAAAATTTTCTCGATAAATTAATTTATCTGTAATTCAATTTTTTTTATAAGATTTATTATATCACCATTATTTTTACTTAAAAAACTTGTAAATGTAGACCTTTGTTCTTGAGCCATCCATATACCAGATATTCTAATATCAAAAACCTTATAATCAGAAACAGAAGATTTAAGAATCCACCAGTCAATTGATATTGGATTTGGACGATCATTAAAGGTTATAAGAGAGGAGACTATAATTCCTCTTCTTCCTTTTTCTTCAACTTTTGTTATTTTAATATTTCCTGAAGGGTATGAAGATAATCGTTTTGCATAAACTTTTGAAATAAAACTTTTAATAGCATTAAAATATTGAGATGATTCTGAAGATTTTAAATTTTTTCTGTATGGACCTAAAATAAAAAGAGAAATCCTTTTTATATCAAGGTTTTCAATGAAAATATTTTCTAAATACTGAACTTTTTTATCACTACTTATTAAATCATCTCCTAATATAATTAAAGTTTGATTACTTATATCTTCAACCCATTGTGAGGGAGTTTTATTATTAGCTG
>JABHUT010000169.1 GCA_018658685.1 Alphaproteobacteria bacterium | reverse complement strand
TCATAAATATACTTATCAATAAAATTATGAAACTGTTGAACCCTATTTTCTTGACCAGATAAATATGCACCTTCAAAACCACTAGAATGAAAACCTAGCTGTTGAGCGCTAGCTCTTTCAAGGTCTTGATCTGCAACATCGCTTAAAGTTTCTTCACCAAAAATAACTAATTTTTTTTCAACCTCTTCCCATGGAACCATATCTTCTGGGGATGGAACTAGGTCTGAATCATTAGGTTTAAGAGCTAAACCCCAATGATCATAAATACACTTATTAGGATCTGTTGGATGAGGCTCTGTCCTTTGAAGTGAAACTACATTTGAAGTATAGGTAATAGAAGTGCCTGGAAAAATATTAAAATGAAAAGCATCAGTTAGCCAAGCGCTTGGTAAGTTTTCAAAATGATTAAAGCCTTTATCTTTGCCAATTTTCTTTTTTTGTGATTGTAAACTCTCTCTTACAAGATGAGCCTTATCATTAAAATCTTTTGGGTCTAAATTCCAATAAATTAATTCTGCTTCTAATTTTTCATTTATTTTAAATAATTCAGAGTTTCTCAAAGATGGAAGAGATCCTTTCATCTTCATAAGATTATGGCCAGTTTCATATAATTCAAAATCAGTATTTTTATAATCATCATCATAATAGTCATTAATTTGAGGGTGAGTTGATGGCAAATGGTATGATTCACAAAAATTATCTCTCAATGCCTTCCAATTAAAAGGAACTTCACACACTTTATGATAAACTCTTTTTAATCCATCATTATCAAACATATCAATATATTTTGTCACTTCTCCTAAAAAACCCCTCAAAGGAAAAGAATTTTTATCCATATTATACCAAATAAACCCTCCATATTCTTCACAAGGTATTTCTGATAGTTTCATTTTTCCGCAAGGATTACCTTGAGGGAAATCTTCCTCGTCTTGAGCGTAAACTAAGTCTCCAGAATGATTAAATTTCCATCCATGATAGGTACAAGTAAACTCTTTAGCATGACCAGAATCAACATGAACCAACCTGTTTCCTCTATGAGGGCATACATTATGGTAAGCCTTTACTCTGTCATTTTTTTCTTTGACCATCAAAATTGACTCCCTGCCAATATGATGCGTGATAAAATCACCTTTCTTTTCTAATTCTCTGCTCCATCCACCTATATTCCAAACTTTTGACCATAGCTTTGAAAGTTCTTTTTCCATAAAGTCTTTTGAAGTATATCTATCACCTGTAATCTTTACTTCTTCTGTATAAATTTTATTAGATGACCCGCTCACATTTGCTTGTCTTTCCTTAATTGGATCCTTTTTCATAACCCCCCCCGAAAATTAGTATATTTAAAAATAACTCCTGAATTTTATTTCAAAATTAGAAATTTTAAGTCATATGCAAAATAGAAAAAGTTCTTTTCTGAAAAAACCATTGATTATCAATTTTAATAAAATCGTCTATATATTGTCCATGAATTTGAGCCTTAACGTTTTTAACATCGGTGCTAACCTCGATTGTATAAGTTGTTCCTTTTGCAAAATTTTCAGATATTTCTAAGGATCCTAGAAGAGCTGTAAATACAATATACTTATAATTAGTCATTGCTTCTTCCCACTTTTTTACAATTTCTTCTCTTCCTTCAACTTTTTCTAAACCTGGAAAGTTTGGTACACTCCATATAGCATTTTTAGCCCAAGTATTACCCCAGTCATCTGAATCGCTTCTAGTTACAGCATCTCCATAAGTCATTACTAGCTCATGTATTGCCAATCTATCATCTGTTAAGCCTTTAAATACCAATCAATACCCTATTATTTTTATTTTTATTGAAATAAATATCTAATAAATATTACTTTAAGTTTTGGTTAATTTACAAGTCTATTTTATAAACAAATTAATTATTGTTAATGATAATCATTTGCAATTGAATTGGAAATAGCTTATATTAGCTTTTGTACTTAAGTGTGCTTGAAAAGGGCGTTCTCTATTACTATCCAATTCCCCCAGTAATGAATTATTGCCCTTTTTTAACCTTCTTTTTCAAAATTAATCTTTAATTCTAGCGCACCAAGCATAATGCCTGGCTGATGATCAAAAGTCGCATCAGGAGCAAATTCTATACTTTTAATCCTGTCTAATAATAAATCCCAAGTTATTGCCTGCTCTAATCTAGAAATCCCATTTCCAGGGCATGTTCTATGACCCTGCGAAAATGTTAAGTGACGAGTTAGAGCTTTTCTTTCAAGGTTTATTTGATGGGGGCATTCAAAAGTTTCTTCATCCACATTTGCTGCACCATATCGTAAGTGTAAAATTGATCCTTTAGGAACCTTTACCCCTTGGAATTCCTCGTCTTGTGTAGTCATTCTGGTTGAGAGTCCTTGAGTAGGAGCTCTTACCCTCAGAGTTTCTTCAACGAAGGACCTTATTTTTGTTCTGTCTTCTTTAAGTTCATTGAATAGATCTGGATTTTTGCATAAAATCTGAGCTTGTTCTGATATTGCATACTGAGTTGTTTCTAACCCACCGATTATCATTGCAAAGGCAACACCAATTATCTCTGTATCAGTGAGTTTACGATCATAAGGCTCATATATAACTTCAGTTAAAAATGATAGCATATCATCTTTTGGATTCTTCTTCTTTTGATCTAATTGGCTTATAACATAATCACCAAACTCAGATAAAAGTGCTTGTTGCTCATCTGATTGCTCTTTTGTAAGGAGGTTTCTATGGCCTTGACCATAAACAAAAGGCATAACCATTGCATCTCCCCATTTTTTTAGTAGGGGTATATCTTCTATAGGGAAGCCTATTACATTAGCCATCACAATCTGAGGTAAAGGCCTTGCAAACTCAGAAATAAATTCAACACTTTTGTTGTTAATCCATTTGTCTATAAGACCATTGGCTTCCCTAGTTATCATTTCTTCATTTCTCTGAGCTCCAGTTCCAACCCAGGGATCAGTTAGCTGACGCTTATGCGCTTTCCATAGCTCTTCATTGGGTCTTAGGCTCATAATAGATACTTGTAGTGCATTCATTAAGCTTGGGTCATGTCTTGTTACAACAGTACTTTCTGGGAGTGTTGGGTTAGTTTCGTCCTCTTCAGCATTAAAGCCACTTATTCCGCTTTTTTCTAAATCAGAACTTTTCATAACAGGGGGAGGAAAACGTAAAATATCTTTAACTACAAAAGCAATATCCTCATATTTTGACAAAATAAAGCCATCAGTATCAGGTGAAGTTCCTTCGCCAGGTATACGATGAACTGGAGAATCTTTATGAAGAATCTCGTATGATTCATACCAATATTTTTGTGCTCCAGGAGCAAAAAGGTCTACATCACCTATAGAAAAAGGACATTTTGCTTGTCCATTATTTTCGATTGTATCTTTAGTAGTCATTTTCAATCCCCTTCGTTTATCTTTAATATATAATTTAATATATTTTGTAATTCGTTAATATCAATATCAAACTAATAATAAATACGTGTCTTATTACTCAATTAGGCTTTTGATCCATAAAGATCATCTAGTTCTTCTCCATACATTTCTTTTATTTTATGGCGCCTAATTTTCATTGTTGGAGTGAGTAAACCATTGTCAGTAGAAAAAGGATCGCGAACAATAATAAATTTTCTAATTTTTTCTATTGAAGAGAGGTTTTCATTGGCTTTTTTTACCTCACTGGAAATTAAATCAT
>JABHUT010000168.1 GCA_018658685.1 Alphaproteobacteria bacterium | reverse complement strand
GACGACCAATCATTATACATTGAGATCAATCCACAAACAGGAATTCTTCCAAATTTATTCATTAATGTCAGGGCTGCATCAAGTGTATCACCTCCCACATTATCAAAAAATATATCAATTCCGTTAGGACAAGCAATTTTTAATGAATCTAGAATATTTTCATTTTTATAATTTATAACATGATCGACCCCTAAATCATTTTTTAACCAGTCGCACTTTTCATTTGATCCAGCAATTGCAACAACATTACAACCTTTTATTTTGGCTATTTGACATACAATAGAGCCTACAGCACCTGCAGCTGCTGAAACAACAACAGTCTCTCCTTCTTTGGGTTTACCTACATCCAGAAAACCAAAATATGCAGTTGGACCTGTAAAACCTAAAACTGAAATAAACGCTGTAAGCGAAAGGCCTGTGCCTTGGGGTATCTTTACAATGTCAGAGGCTGGCATAGTAAAGTATTCTTGCCACCCCCCATGCATACCGCCTTGAACTATATCACCAACAAAAACACCTTCAACATTAGACTCTTCAACAACCCCCAAAGAACCTCCAGCCCTCATAATATCACCTATTTCAACAGGCTCCATATACTGATCAACATCTGACATCCAAATTCTGTTAGTAGGATCTAGAGAAAAATAAATTGTACGAACAAGAATTTCGTTCTCTGAAATTTCTGGAATTACGTCATCAACCAATTCTAGGTCTGAATCTTTAATTTCACCTGACGGTCTTGTTTTTAATCGCCAAGATTTATAAGTACGATTTGAATTAGTCACTATGTTGCCTCATTTGAAAAAATTAATATCTAAATAAAAATAACTTTTGATTGTTTTAGTTAAAAAGTCAAAAAAAACAAAAAAAATGATATTTTTTGTTTTTTGGTTATTGACGTCTGCAACGAACACGCTACTATATTTTGTGTTAAGACACGTTTCATACTCTACTTATAGTGTCTAAATTAAGTAGAAGTTCTAAACTAAAGTATGTTTCGTTCTTAAATGTTATTTAAAATTGCCGTTATACGCAATAATGCAACACATCAGTTGTAAGGGTGTCTGACTCTCTCAAGACTCAGATAAAAAGAAGGGATATATAAATGCTTATGAATAAACCAGAAAAAAAAATAAAAAATGATTTAGATAAAAAGAAGACTCCTACTCCGACAATTTCTGGCTATACTAAAGATGAAATGGAAGAAATATACTCATTTGCAAAATCAAAAATTGGAGAAAAGCCTTCCATAGAGCTTGCTGACGAACCTCGTATGGATTTTAGAATCACTGACAGAGCTGTTCAGCATACTGATAAGGGAAATAGAGTTAAAATTGATCCGTCGCGTGATTCTCTTTTAACTGATTTTGGACGAGAAACTCTTGAAGACAGATATCTAATGCCTGGTGAAACTTTTCAGGATCTCTTTGCTCGAGTGGCATCTTTTTACGGCGATGACCAAGAACACTCACAAAGACTTTATGACTACATGTCCCAACTATGGTTTATGCCATCGACACCAGTATTGTCTAACGGAGGGACTGGAAGAGGTCTTCCTATTTCATGCTTTCTAAATGAAGCAAATGACAGTCTTGGAGGTATAGTTGATCTTTGGACTGAGAATGTATGGCTCGCTTCTAAAGGAGGTGGGATTGGTTCATATTGGGGTAACCTCAGGTCTATTGGAGAGCCAATTGGTGGCGTAGGGAAAACAAGTGGAATTGTTCCTTTTATTCGAGTAATGGACTCTCTCACTTTGGCAATTAGTCAAGGATCATTGAGAAGAGGATCAGCTGCTGTATATTTACCTATTGATCATCCAGAAATAGAAGAATTTATAGAAATTAGAAGACCAACAGGTGGTGATCCAAATAGAAAAGCTCTTAATCTTCACCATGGTATACAAATTACTGATGCTTTTATGAGGGCTGTTGAAGAAAATGCTGACTGGGATTTAAGAAGTCCACATGACCAATCTGTTCAAAAAACAGTATCAGCTAGATCATTATGGATAAGAATGTTAACTGCCAGAATTGAGACAGGTGAGCCTTATCTTGTTTATAAGGATACTGTTAATAACTTGAGACCAGAACATCAAAAATTAGCTGGCCTTGAAATAAAGACTTCAAATCTTTGTAGTGAAATTACCTTACCAACAGGTCTTGATCATCATGGCGAAAATAGAACGGCTGTTTGCTGTTTATCATCAGTTAACCTAGAAAAGTTTTTTGAGTGGGAAAACAATAAAGAGTTTATACCGGATATCATGAGATTTTTAGATAATGTGCTTCAGGATTTCATTGATAATGCTCCAGACACAATGAAAAGTGCTGCATATGCTGCTATGCGAGAACGTTCTGTTGGTTTAGGAGTTATGGGACT
>JABHUT010000167.1 GCA_018658685.1 Alphaproteobacteria bacterium | reverse complement strand
GAAGTTGGCATTATATGAACTCACCTATAGGGCGAAAAAGAATTGTTAATTTATTTGCTAGAATTTTAAGAAAAGAAAGTGATGGAAGTTATGTTTTAGTTACTCCTGTAGAGAAAATTATTATTAAAGTTCACGACGCTCCTTTTATTGCAACAAATGTTGATATATCTGGAAATAATAAGGATGCAATGTTGAAGTTTTCAACAAATACTGGTGATAGTGTTATTGCTTCAAAAGAGTTTCCAATTAGAATCGTAATTGACCCAAAAACAAAAGAGCCATCGCCTTATATTTTAGTGAGGAGTAATCTTGAGGCTAAAATTTCAAGATCTGTCTTTTATGAGTTAGTTAATTTAGGCTGCGAGGAGAATGATGATTTCGGGGTGTGGTCTGGAGGATGTTTTTTTCCTTTTATGAAAGTTAAAGAGCTAACGATTTAAAAATGTCTAGTGAATGGAAAGATAAAATTTTAATGGCTGTTGATAAAGCACCGCCTTCTGAAATAAATTTGAATCAAGAGCCAGGTTCCAGAAGTGACTTCGATTTAATTGATCACCCCTCTGAACGTTTTGATCCATTAAGCCTAAAGCCGGCATCTGTTGTTGTTGGTATAGTTGAAGAAGAAATACCAAAGCTTTTTTTGACTAAACGTTCAGATCAATTAGAGCAACATTCCGGCCAAATAGCGTTTCCAGGTGGAAAGGTTGAAAAAAATGAAAGCTTTACGGATGCAGCAATTCGAGAAGCAGAAGAAGAGGTCGGCCTAAAGGTATCTGACTTTGAAATTTGTGGATATTTAGATACTTATGAAACTGGAACAGGATACAGAATACTTCCAGTAGTTGGCTTTATAAAACCTGATTTTATAGCAACCATTGATACAAATGAAGTGGCAGAGACCTTTCAAGTACCGTTTGATTTTCTTATGGACTCAAAAAATCATAAACTTCAATCAGCAGAATGGAAGGGTATAATTAGAAAATTTTATACAATATCATATGAAAGTTATAAGATATGGGGAGCGACAGCGGGTATGATAAGGAATTTGCACGAGAGGATTGAGAGGCTTTGATTAGAATTTTATATTATTTTTTAATTTTTATATCACCATTGGTTATTTATTCTATCTGGATAGTTTTATCGAAAGGTAAAATTATGAATATGAGATTTTTTTGGCCATTAGTTGTCGGTCTTTTTCTTATGACTTCAACATTATTTATTTCAGCTCTTTTTTACGAAAACTCAACAAATAAAATGTATAACCACCCTGAGGTTATTAATGGAGAATTGAGAGAAGGATTTTTTACAAATAAATGATTAACTCTATCCAAAGTGACTTTATAAACGATCCTACAAGTAAAAAAATTATGTCGCTTTTAAATAAAGAAGGTGATTTTGCTCGATTTGTAGGGGGTTGCGTTAGGGACTCATTAATAAATATAAGAACTAATGATATCGATATTGCTACAAAACATAAGCCAGAAAATATTATTGAAATCCTATCATCAAATTCAATTAAAGTAATTCCAACAGGTTTTGACCATGGAACAGTTTCTATTTTTACTGATACTTTTAATTTTGAAATAACCACACTTAGGTCAGATACTGAAACTGATGGCAGGCATGCAAAAGTGAGTTTTACGGATAGCTGGGAAGAAGATTCTAAAAGAAGAGATTTTACAATTAATTCAATTTATTTATCTCCTAATGGCGATATTTTTGATCCTAATGATGGAACTTTAGATTTAATTAAACGAAATATTGTATTTATTGGAGACCCTAGGGAGAGGATTCAAGAAGATTATCTAAGAATATTAAGGTACTTTAGGTTTTGTGGTTATTATGGAGATGAAGATATGCCTTCTTCTTCTCCAGCACTTAAAGCTTGTGAGGAATTAAGTTCTAAATTAGTAAATTTATCGCCTGAGAGGGTTCAAAGTGAATTCCTTAGGATATTAATTGCACCTCAAGCAAAAAAAAATATTATTGCTATGTCTGATGCTGGCATTTTAAAAGTTATATTTGATAAACCAATTGATTTTTCATATTTTTCAAGAATGGTTGATATTGATCATAAAAATCAATATGACCTTAATCCAATTTTAAGATTGGTATCTTTAATTTATTTACAACTAATTAATTGTGACCAATTAAAAATGTTTAGTTTTTCAAACAAGCAGAGAGATTTGATATCTTTTCTTGTTAATGAGAAAATTAATTTTTCTCACAAAATGAGCAAAAAAGATCTTAATAAAAATCTTTATTTTTATGGTTCAGAAGTTTGTTCTTTTAAGGCTAGGGTTTGTTGGTCAAATGACCCCGATCTTACAAATGATGATAAATGGATAGGATTATTATCAATAATTAAAATTTGGAATAAACCTATTCTTCCAATCAAAGCAGAAGATATCTTGAAGTTTGGTGTAAAAGAGGGGCCACTTTTAGGGCAAATACTTAATGAAATTGAGAGTCGATGGATAGCGTCCAATTTTATGTTAGATAGAAATTTTTTACTAGATAAGATTAAAGATTTAATTAAGTAAGAACTTAATACATTAAAAGTGTAGTATTATGTCGCATAGCTAAATATTTTCTTTACTTTCTGGGCAAGATATCACATACACATTATCGAAAATAAAATATAAAAATGGCAAGCTAATGACTGATACAATCGACAAAAATGATCCAACAAGAAGAGACTT
>JABHUT010000166.1 GCA_018658685.1 Alphaproteobacteria bacterium | reverse complement strand
TTTTGCAAATATTCTTTTCGTAATATAATTATCTTGATTATGACCTGATGGTATTTCTTGTTTTTTTAGAATTACTTTTTCTTTTTTGATGAGATTATATTCATATATTTCTTGTGGCGTAGTCATGGATGAGTAATAAATTTGAATTAAGTCAGAGTTGTATTCATATCCCTCATTAAAATCTAAGTCATAAACTTCTTCATCGAATGCGATAATATTTCGAAAGTTATCTTTTTTGTTTATTGATGATATTCTTGGAATTCCATCTTCTAGCTCTTGAATAAGTATGAAGTTTTGAAGGCATGAAATACTTGTTATTAAAACACCTTCTTGATGAGGAATAAAATCTATCCAATTTTTTTGATCAAGTAAATTTTCTTTTGTTTCCATCACCTTAAAGTCTATAGAATTATCAATATTTGTTAGTATTAAAAATCTTGAGTTTTCTCTGTCATGCTCAATACTATATTCCACTCCATGATTTCTTTTTGCAAAAAGCACTAACTCCCGCTCTTTTTTTCTTTGATTGATAATTCTTATTTCGCTTGTTTCATGATTATGAATAGAAAGCACAAGGAAGTTTCTATTTAATGTTTCATCTATACTTAAAAAGAAACCAGTATCTTTTTCATTATAAATCTCTGTGTCTTCATCTTCTTGAGTATTAATTTTATGAAACCATAAACTCGATGGTCTATGATTGTTGTCCATTCTAATATAATAAAAGCCATTCCCATCTAATGACCAAATCATATTTCCATCTGTATTTTTAACTTCATCATTAAAATTTTTATTACTTTTAAGATCTTTTATTTTTATTGAAAAGAATTCAGAGCCTTTTGAATCAAAACTCCAAGATAAAAGATTATGGTCAGGTGAACATGAAGCCCCGCCAGGTTTAAAATAGTCATAATCCTTACTTACTTCATTCCAATTATGAAAGATAACGCTATTCTCGATAGATGAATTATCTTTAAAGCGCCTGAGAACAGAATGTTGTTCATCCTTTTTTGTTTCTGAAAAATAAAACCAAGGCCCATCTTTTTGAGGTAAGGATCTATCCTCCTCCTTAATCCTTCCTTTAATTTCATTAAAAATTTTATTTCTTTCGCTGGATAGAAAAGATAACTGACTATCTGTCCATTTATTTTCTTTATCTATATAATCTCTTATTTCTTTTTTTAATATACTGGGGGAATGAAGGACCTCTTGCCAATTCTCGTCCCTAATCCAGTTATAATTATCAATCAATTCTTGGCCGTGATAATGTTCGCGAGTTATTCTCTTTTCCGCAATAGGCGGAATAATTTTTTTATCAGAGTTCATTTATTTTAAGTATTATTCAAATACTATTGATACTGTCTCAGCTATCATAGCTGGGCGATCTTGACCTTCAATCTCAATGCTTACTTCAGAAATTAATTGAGTTCCTCCTGCTTTTGGTTGAGCTTCTAAAAGTTTAGATTTTGCTCTGACTTTTGAGTTAACAGGCACCATATTTGTAAAACGCACTTTATTGGTTCCATAGTTTATACCTCTTGTAACACTGGAAATTTTACTTATCTGTGAAGTAAGCATTGGAACTAATGACAGAGTCAAGAATCCGTGAGCGATAGTAGGCATTCCTAATTCTGATTTTGCTCTTTCTGGGTCAATATGTATCCACTGATGATCTCCAGTAGAGTCTGCAAAATCATTTATTCGATCCTGATCTATTGTTAGCCATTCACTTACTCCAATTTCTTCCCCAATACATTCTGTAAGCTCATTAACATTATTAAAAACTCTCATCAATTAATCTCCTTATTAAACTATTTTAGAATCCTTTTTACCCCAATAACGGTCCTTTAAAAGTCTTTTATATAACTTTCCTGTAGGATGTCTTGGAAGTTCTCTTTCAAAGTCTACTGTTCTTGGACATTTAATACTAGAAAGATTTTTTTTACAAAAGTTAATTATTTCTAACTCGAAGTCTGGACCAGTATCTTTCCAATTTACAGGCTGAACAATAGCTTTTACTTCTTCGCCAAATTCATCATTAGGAACACCTATTACAGCGCAATCGTAGACCTTAGGGTGTGTAATTATTAAATTCTCTGCCTCTTGAGGGTAAATATTAATGCCGCCAGATATTATCATAAAAGCTTTTCTATCAGTTAGGTATAAGAAATTATCTTTATCAAGCCTGCCTATATCTCCAAGAGTTGACCACTTAGGGTTCAGAGGGTGTTTTGACTCAAGGGTTTTTTTGCTATCATTGTGATAAGTAAATTCTACATCGCTTTCAAACCATATAGTTCCTTCTGAACCAGTAGGTAATTCTTTGCCATTTTCATCACAAATATGAGGTGTACCTACTATAGGCTTTCCCACTGTTCCTTCGTGCGCTAGCCACTCATCTGAGTTACATGCAACAAATCCATTTGCCTCTGATCCAGCATAAAATTCATGGATAATATTACCCCACCATTCAATCATCATTCTTTTAATATCAATAGGACATGGTGCAGCAGCATGAATGGCACATTCATGAGTGGAAAGATCATATCTATCTCTAATTTCTTTTGGGAGCTTAAACATTCTAACAAACATAGTTGGAACCCATTGACTCATTGTTACTTTATATTTTTCTATAAAAGACAGAGATTGTTCTGCATCAAAATTTTCCATTATTATATTTGTTCCACCTAAATAATTTAAACCCATCGTAAATCTTAATGGTGCTGCGTGATAAAGTGGAGCTGGTGATAAATATACTGAATTTGAATTCATTTGATATAATGTTGTAACAAGGGCCATTAGACCCTCTGATTGTTCTATAGGGGTATTCTTTAAAGGAATTCTAATACCTTTTGGCTTACCTGTTGTTCCAGAAGAATAAAGCATATCTTGCCCCATTTCCTGATCACTAATTGGAGTTTTTGGTAATTCTTCTATTGCCAATTCAAAAGACTCCCATCCATCAATCACTTCATCTACCATTAAATGACTGGGTGTGTTTTTTGTGATTTTGACTAGATGTTTTGCTACGTCTTTTAGGTAGTTTGAGGAAATTATTAACTTTGAATTACAATCACGGTGAATATATTCAACCTCACCAGCAGTTAATCTTGACGATATCGGAGTAAAATAAAGTCCTGATCTTTGTGCGGCCCAGCATATTTCTAGAAATTTTGAATTATTTTCCATAAAAATTGAAATACCGTCTCCAGCCTTTAAGCCTCTTTTTCTAAATAAATGAGCTATTTGATTAGATTTTTCATCAAGCTCTTTATAGGTTGTTATTTTTCCTGAAGAAGCCATAATGAATGCAGCTTTATTAGGGGTGTTTTTAGCATGTATATATGGATGCATTGGATTCCTCTTTTAAATAATTAAAAATTATATATGTATTAATACAACTTAAAAATTATTTTATTTGCAATATATTTTTGGAGAACGAGATGAATTACACTGCTATCCTTTATGAAATAAAGGAAAATATTTTAACTATAACTTTAAATAGACCTGAAAAATTAAATGCGTTTAACAAAGAAATGCAAGATGATTTAATTCATGCAATTGATAGGGCCAATAAAGATGATGAGGTAAAAGCCATTATTGTTACTGGGGCAGGTAGAGGTTTTTGTGCAGGAGCTGATTTGTCTGCAGGAAAAGACACCTTTAATATGGAGGCTAGGGAAGATAGGAAGGGAGCTATTTCAGATGATGGTCAGATTGATTGGTCTAATTCTGCAGTCAGAGATGGTGGAGGGCGTGTAACTTTAAAAATGTATGAATGCCTAAAACCCATTATTTCTGCATGCAACGGCCCCTCTGTAGGTGTTGGAGTTACAATGCAATTAGCAATGGATATTCGATTAGCATCCGAGCAAGCTAAATATGGTTTTGTTTTTGCGAGAAGGGGGCTTGTTCCTGAAGCATGCTCATCTTGGTTTCTTCCAAGAATTGTTGGAATTTCAAAAGCTTTAGAGTGGATTTATTCTGGCAAGGTTTTTGGCCCTAATGAAGCCTTAGAAGGAGGCTTAATTCGTTCAATTCATGATCCAGATGATTTAATTCCAGCTGCTAGGGAAATAGCTCGTGAAATAATTGAAAATACTGCTCCTGTATCTATAGCCCTATCAAGACAAATGATATTAAGAATGGCTGGGGCCAAACATCCTATGGACGCTCATAAAATTGATAGCAGAGGAATTTTTGCCAGAGGTAGAATGTCTGATGCTAAAGAAGGTGTTGAATCATTCCTTGAAAAAAGACCAGCGGAATTTAAAGATAGTGTTAATAAAGATTTACCAGAATATTACCCTTGGTGGGATGAAGAAGAGTATTCATAATTTATTCTGGAGATTTTATTTTCCAAATATTAGTTTTGATACTTAGAATTGTTAAAAATGTAATTCCTACAAGTGAGGAGGTAAGAATATTAGCTCGTAAGCCATAACTTTCTATAATATTTCCTGAAATAATAGCACCTATTGGACCAGATGTCATAAATGCGAGTGTATAAACAGATAACATTCTTCCTCTATGACTTTCTTTTGCAAAAGTCTGAGTAATTGTTCTTCCCATTGCAATGACTATTCCAGCACCTCCTCCCCACATAAAAATTATTATACAGAGTCCATAAAAAGGCATATCAAAATACAAGGACGCTAGAATGGGAATTCCGCTGGTCATTGCTATCATAAGAGCTTTTCCCCAGTTTTTTAAATTTTTATTTAAAGCAAGAATGCTATTTGAAAAAAAAGTTCCTAACCAAAAACAAGTTGAAACAGTAGCAAAGCCTGATGCTCCAAGCCCATATCTTTCAGTTGTGATATAAGGAAGTGTTACTAAATTATTTCCCATAAAGCATAATCCAACCATTATCATAGAAATAGAAACTGGAAAAATTTCTTTGGATTCTCGAACTTCAACAAATGCCTCAAGAATTTCATCTTTAATTTTTCGTATACCGAGAGGTTCTTTAGCAATATTTGGTTTTGGAAGTTTAAGAGCAAAATAGCCCCCCACCATCAAAGAGAGACCTTGAGCAATAATTAATGGCATTACCCCAACATTATCAGCTAATCCTCCTATAGCCATGCCTGTCAGTTGAAATCCAAACTGAGTAAGCATTGCTATAACAACTGTTTTTTGAATTTCGCCTTGTGATATTGTTGTTAATAGAGCGTCTCTTGAGGGGATAACAAAAGCAGATATACTCCCCATTGCCAGACCATAAATAATCATTACCCCAAAGCTTAAAAAGCCAAATTGTATAGAAAATAATATTAATAGTAATGGGAGTGATGCTAAAAAATGAACTATTGCTAATAGAATACGGGTATCTGTTTTGTCAGCTATTGTACCGCCCAAAACAATTAAAAATATTGATGGAGCTAATAAAGATACTTGAGCCAACCCATAGTTAGAAGGGCTAACCTCAAGCATTAAAATTAAAATAGTAGGGAATAAAACCATTTGCAGCCCATTTACGAAATACCAAGATGCTTGTCCTGTCATATATAAAATGAGGTTTTTTAAAGATGATTTTTGCATAGTTGTATAGATTAGACTCTTTTTTGTGCCTCACTAATCACTTTATTAATCACTGCTGTCAAACCATTTGATCTTTGTTGGGAAATATTTTCTTTGAGGTTTAGTTTCTCTAGTTCATTATTGTAATTTATTTCTAAAATATTCGAGGGAGTTTTTCCTGAAAAAATTGAAATAATAATAGCCAAAAGACCTTTAACTAAAAAAGAATCTGAATCTGCTTTAAGCTTTAAAATAGTTTTTTCATTAACTTCTTCTTCATTAATTATTAACCATACTTGACTTGCACATCCATCTACTTTGTTTGTTTTACCATAATCATCATCAGATAACGGATCTAAGGATTTACCTAAATCCATGATATATTTGTATCGATCTTCCCAGTCATCAAAAAATTCAAAATCTTCAATAATTGTTTCTAAGTTCATTAAATATTCTCTCTAAGATTTTATTTAATTGATAAAATTATTATTTATCTGCAATTTTGACCAGCATTTTACCAAAGTTTTGACCTTTAAATAATTTCAGGAAAGCACCTGGTGCCGATTCAATTCCTTCGTCTATTGTTTCTTTCCATTGCATTTTTCCGGAATCAATCCAAGACTTCATATCCGTTAAGAATTTTTCAGATAGATCTGAGTGATTAGATACTATAAAGCCCTCTATTTTTAGAGATTTTGCAATTGCTGCCATTAGATTGTTCGGACCAGGTCTTGGCGCAGTATCATTGTATTGTTCAATCATGCCACATAATGCTATTCTTCCATTTGGTCGCATTATACTTAATGCAGCTTCTAAGTGAGATCCACCAACATTTTCGAAGTATACATCTACTCCATTAGGACATGCACTATGAAATGATTTTATTAGATGCCCACATGTTTTATAATTAATGGCTTTAGTAAGTCCTAAATCTTTCTCTAGGAATGAACATTTTTCATCAGATCCTGCTGTTCCGAAAACTTCACAACCTTTCGCTACTGCGATTTGTGATGCTACTGTCCCTACAGCCCCTGCCGCTGCCGAAATCATGACCTTATCACCTTCTTTTAAATTGCCAATTCTTAATAAACCAACGTAAGCTGTCATTCCAGGCATTCCAAGTGTTCCGAGGTAAGCTTGAAGGGGACCTATATCAGGGTTAACTTTTTGTAAATATTTCCTTTCAGCAGTAAAGTATTCCCTCCATCCAAAATTAGAATTAACGAAATCTCCTTCTTTGAAGTCTTGGCATTTTGATTTAATAACAATCCCAATAGCACCACCTTCGAGTGTTTTTCCTAATTCAAAAGGGGGAACATAGCTTTTTCTGTCAATCATTCTTCCCCTCATGTAAGGGTCAACAGACATCCATAGGTTTTTTACAAGCACTTCATTCTCTTTAACTTCTTTTATCTCTACTTCCTTAACTAGAAAGTTTTCCGCTAATGGTTCGCCATTCGGCCTTGAAACTAAATGAATTTCTTTACTTTTCACTATACTCATAATTGATCTCACTATATTTTTTATTTATATAAACTGCCATGTAATATGTTTTTAGTCTATTAAGATACTAATCTTTAAGTTGTCCATAAGGTTTAAGCAAGCTATGAATTATAACGGATATGAAAATGAAAATTGTTGTTGCACAGTTAAATAATATTGTTGGTGATATTCAAGGTAATGTTGATAAAGTCATACAG
>JABHUT010000165.1 GCA_018658685.1 Alphaproteobacteria bacterium | reverse complement strand
CCGTGCGGATGATCGACCGGATTCATAACAACACCTCTGACAGAAGGTCTTTTACCTTTCCACCTATTTCTTCCAGCTTTAGCTAATTTTGTATTAGAATTATCAGGATTGGATACAGCACCAATTGTTGCTTTACATACGTCCGGAATTAATCTTTGTTCACCTGACGTAAGCTTTAGTATGGCCATTCCTTGGTCTCTGCCAACTAGTTGAGCAAAAGTACCAGCAGACCTAATAAGCTGTGCACCTTTTCCTGGTTTCATTTCAATATTGTGAATGATTGTTCCAATAGGCATTTTCTTCATAGGCATCGTATTTCCTGGTTTAATATCTGCCTTTTCGCTAGAGATTACTTTATCTCCCACTGATAATCTTTGTGGAGCAACAATGTAGCTCAGCTCTCCATCATCATATTTTAATAAAGCAATAAAAGCAGAACGATTTGGATCATACTCAAGTCTTTCTACAGTTGCTGAAACATCAAGTTTGTTTCTTTTAAAATCAATCTTTCTATAAAGCCTTTTGTGTCCACCACCTCTTCTTCTGGCCGTCATTCTACCTTTATTATTTCTACCGCCAGAGCTAGTTAAACCCTCGGTTAAACTTTTTATAGGTCTTTCTTTTGATAAGTGAGATTTATCAACTAAAACCAAACCTCTTTGACCGGGGCTGGTAGGTTTATATGTTTTTAGTGCCATTTAATTATACTCCGCCCATAACATCAATTGATTGACCTTCTTCAAGGGTAATAATCGCATGCTTAAAATCTTTTCTTTTACCTTTAATATTTTTAAAGTTAGTTGTTTTACCTTTGCGCCTGAGGGTGTTTACAGACTTAACTTTAACCTTAAATAACTCTTCTATGCTCTTTTTGATTTCGCTCTTAGAAGATTTCATTCCTACCTTAAATACAACTTTGTTACTCTCTGAGAGCATTGAAGATTTTTCAGTAATCACAGGACTAACCAGAATATCAAAATAATTTTTTTCGCTCATTGGAGCCTCTCGTTTAATATTTCAACAGATCTTTTTGTAAGAACTAACTTTTCTTTACGAAGAATGTCATAAACATTTATTCCTTCAATATTAATAAGCTCTAGACCCTTAATATTTTTAATTGCCAGTTCAAAATTCTTATCGAATTCTTTTAAGTCTATAAATAGAGCATTTTCAAGATTTAATTCTTTAATTTTAGAAGCAAGTTCTTTTGTTTTTGGCGAAGAGAGTTTTGCTTCATCTAAAACAATTAATTCATCATTCTTAACTTTCGCAGAAAGAGCATGCTTAAGGCCAAGTGTTCGTATTTTTTTAGGAAGCTTAGTTGAGTAATCTCTTGGCTTTGGACCAAAAGCAACACCGCCTCCGCGGAAAAGATTAACTTTTCTGGTGCTATGTCTAGCTCCACCAGAACCCTTTTGAGCCATAATCTTTTTTGTACTACCCTTGATCTCGCCCCTTTCTTTAACTTTATGAGTTCCGGACCTTCTTTTTGACAATTGCCAAGTTACAACCCTATGAAGAATATCACCTCTAGGGTCAAGACCGTAAATAGAGTCATTAAGTTCTTGAGAAGATTTTTTATTAGAGCTTAAACTTACTAAATTAACTTTCATTTGAATCTCCCTCGATGTTTGATATTTCAGGGTTTTCGTTTGAAGCTTCGGGAACATCCACCACTTGATCATGCTCAACATTCTCAGTGGGAGATTTATCATTAACCACTTCATCACTAACACTTTTTAATCCAGCTGGAAGTGGAAGGTTATCTGGTAAAGATTTTTTGACAGAATCTTTTAATAAAACCCATCCACCCTTTGGCCCAGGCACAGCACCTTTAATATAAATATACCCTTCATCAGACATGGTTTTGATAACTTCTAAATTCTGAACAGTTACGTTAGCTGCACCCATATGACCAGCCATTTTTTTTCCTTTGAAAACTTTACCTGGGTCCTGACATTGGCCAGTGGAACCATGACTTCTATGACTAATGGAAACACCATGTGATGCTCTTAGTCCACCAAAATTATGTCGTTTCATTGCGCCTGCAAAACCTTTACCAATAGAAATACCCGATGCATCTATGTATTGACCATCAACAAAATGAGAAGCTGATAATTCAGAACCATTTTCAAGTAAATTTTCTTCGCTAACACGAAATTCCGATAACTTAACTTTAGGTTGAGCATTATTTTTCTTAAAATGTCCCTTCATAGGCTTTGATATATGCTTATCCTTTGCATTTACCACGCCTAGTTGCACAGAAGAATAACCATCTTTATCTTTAGTTTTTGTTGAAACAACATGACAGTTATCTAGGTGTAAAATAGTAACAGGGACATGAATACCTGCATCAGTATATAAACGGCTCATACCAAGTTTTTTACATATTAATCCGGTTCTCATTTTACTAACCTCAGTCCCTATAATTTAATTTCAACATCTACGCCAGCAGCTAAGTCTAATTTCATTAAAGCATCAACTGTTTGGGGTGTAGGATCAATT
>JABHUT010000003.1 GCA_018658685.1 Alphaproteobacteria bacterium | reverse complement strand
TAGCTTGGCATGTTTTGCAAGCTTTAAAAGAAAAGGGAAGCCTCAAAGATAAGGAAGTGTCCCGCGTTACCTTCAATGCTATAACAAAAAAAATTGTTACAGAGGCTATTGCAAGCCCTAGAGAGCTTGATAATGAACTCATAGATGCATACCTTGCGAGAAGGGCCCTAGATTATTTAGTTGGCTTTACATTATCCCCTGTTCTTTGGAGAAAGCTTCCTGGAGCTAGATCAGCAGGAAGAGTTCAGTCAGTTGCACTAAGATTACTCTGTGAAAGAGAAATTGAAATTGAGTCATTTGATCCAAAAGAATATTGGTCAATAAACGCCCTACTCTCACATTCAGATCACTCTCCTTTTAAAGCGTCCTTAACTCATCTAAATGGAAAAAAACTAGAACAATTTGATATTAAAAATGCTGAAGAGGCTGATAAAATAAAAATTAAATTAGAAAATTCTGATTTTATAGTTAAGGAAATTGACGAAAAAGAAGTTTCAAGAAAGCCCTCCCCTCCATTTATTACATCGTCCCTTCAAATGGAAGCCTCGAGAAAATTAGGAATGTCAGCAAAAAATACAATGCAGGTTGCTCAACGGCTTTATCAAAATGGATTAATAACTTATATGAGAACTGATGGTGTCCAAATAGGTGAGGAAGGTATTAGTGAAATAAGGTCAACAATTGATAAAGTTTTTGGTGATGATTATGTTCCAACAAATTCAAATACCTATGCAAGTAAAGTTACAAATGCACAAGAAGCACACGAGGCAATACGTCCAACTGATACAAACATAAACCCAGAGAGAATGAATGGAGACTTTTCAAAAGAAGAAAAAGATTTATATGCATTAATATGGAAAAGAACTCTTGCCAGTCAGATGCAAAACTGGAGAGGATTAAGGACTACAATAAATATTTCTAATAAAGAAATGGATATAAATTTAAGGGTTTCGGGAACAGTTACTTTATTTAATGGATTTAGAACATTGTATGAAGAAGGTAGAAAAGATTCCTCTAAAGAGGAGATACAAGAGCTTCCAAAACTTGAAAAAGAACAAGAATTAAATAAAATTGATATTGAAAATAACCAACATTTCACCAAAGCTCCGCCAAGATTTTCTGAAGCAACGCTTGTTAAATCTCTTGAAGAAAAAGGTATAGGACGACCCTCGACATATGCATCGATAATATCTGTCTTACAAGATAGGCAGTATGTAAGAATAGAAAATAGATACTTTCATCCAGAAGCAAAAGGTAGATTGCTTTCTTCTTTTCTAGAAAACTTTTTTAAACAATATGTAAGTTATAATTTTACAGCAGATCTTGAGAAGAATTTAGATAAAGTTTCAAATGGTGAGGTAAACTGGAAAGAGTTTCTTAATAGTTTTTGGAAAGAATTTAGTGTTTGTGCAAATTCAGCTTTGGAATTAAGAACAAGGGAGATCCTTGATACTTTAAATGAAAGCATTGGTCATCATGTTTTTAAGGATGAAAATGGTGAAATAAATAGAAAATGTCCCAAATGTGATGGTGGTGAACTAAGTCTAAAGACAAGTAGAAATGGCGCATTTGTTGGTTGCTCATCATACCCCGATTGCAAATACACAAGATCCTTTGGTTCTGGAGGACAAAATGTTGAAGCAAAAATACTTGGAAAATATCCAGGAACAGATGAAGATATTCATCTTTTAATCGGAAGGTATGGTCCATATGTCCAAATTGGTGATGGAGAAGATAAAGAAGTTAAGCCTAAAAGGTCCTCTATTCCTAAAACAATTGATCCTGCAGATCTAAATTTAGAGAAAGCGATAGATTTATTGTCTCTTCCTAGGGTTATAGGGCTTCACCCAGAAGACAATAAAGAGATAACTGGAGCATTGGGTAGGTTTGGTCCCTACCTTCTTCATGAAGGGGTTTATGCAAACCTTCAAAATGTTGATGAGTTATTCACTATTGGCTTAAATAGAGCTGTAGATTTGATTGAGGAAAAGAGATCTAACCCAGGCAGAGGCAGAGGAAGTAAAACTCTCAAGGAGTTAGGCAATCACCCTAAAGATAAAAAGCCCATAAATCTAATGGACGGAAAGTATGGTCCATATGTCAAGCATGGCAAAAAAAATGTCAGTATACCCAAAGACAATTCTCCTGACGATATAACTCTTGATATTGCTATTGATCTTCTTAATAAACCAAAAAAGAAAAAATAAAATAAGATGGTAAAAGTCATTAAACCAAAACCAGCCGCCACATTAGTAATTACAAAGGTTAAAAATAAAAAAGTTCATGTGCTAATGGGTAAAAGACCAAATAAGGCAAGGTTTGCTCCAGGAATGTGGGTATTTCCAGGAGGGAAATTAGATAAAAGTGATTTAACAATATCCAAAAATTATATAACTAATAGTAAAATAATAAAGAATCTTAGCTCACTTAAAGCAATACCCCCTCTTGGCAAAGGTCTAATTCACACGGCTATTAGAGAAACCGAAGAAGAAACAAATCTAAAACTTAAATCCAATAATATTAAAAATATGTGGGTTCTTGGTAGGGCAATAACGCCACTTACAAGACCTATGAGGTTTGATACAAAGTTCTTTGTTGCTCCATCAGACTGTTTCATTGGTAAAGTAAAGGGTAACGGTGAGTTAGCTAAATTAGAATATGTCGAAATTAATAAAGCCTTAAATCTACCGATGTTTGATGTGACTGAATTTATCCTTCAAGAAATCAATAAAAGGATAAATAAGGGAAATGAAGTTAATAGCAATCCAGTCTTTTGGAGATACAGAAAGCACCATAGACTGATAACTGAAATTAAATAGCTTGACTAAAAGGTAATTATAATTAATTTCCGCACTATAAAGGATTTGACATGGCAAAAGCAGCAACAATTAAAATTAAATTAAACAGTACAGCTGGAACAGGTTACTATTATGTTGCCAAAAAGAACTCACGAACTATGACTGATAAGATGGTTGTTAAAAAATATGACCCTGTAGTGCGCAAACATGTTGAATTTAAAGAAGGCAAAATAAAATAACTTCTAAAAATTGTAAAAATAAAACTCCTAAAACATCTATTAGTGAAGAAATAATTAATCAAATAGCTGATATCAGGATAATTTCCTCAAAACCCTTAATAATTTCAGACGCAGATGAAGTTTTGTTTATGTTTTTAAAAGGGTTTGAAAACTTTTTATCAAAAAACGACCTTTACCTCGATCTATCCAAGCCAAGACTTAACGGTAATATTAAAAAGATAAGCACTGATGAGTATCTTAAAGATGGTGCAATGACAGACTTAATGCCTAAGTTCTTTAAAGAAGAGACTGAAAACTTAAGCCCTATACCAGGTGCCTCAGAGAGTTTAAAAAATTTATCCAAAAAATGCCAGATTATAGTTTTGACAAATATATCATTCAAAGAAAAAATATCCAGAGTTAAGGCCTTGAAGAAAAATAGTATGAATTATCCTGTTATAACTAGCAGTGGACTAAAAGGACCTGTGGTTGCTGAAATTTGTAAAAATATGTCAGCACCTGTTTTCTTTATTGACGACCTTCCTCAAAATATAGAATCGGTTTCTAAGGAATATAGCAAGTCAACTTGCATTCACTTTGTACAAGACAAAAGACTAGACAAATTAATGGTGACTCCTAAACATATCAAACATAGATTAAGTAAATGGAAAGATGTAGAAAAATTGATTCTAGAAAATTTATTTAAAAATGAAAAAAGAGAAGTCTAATAAAAAAATAATAAGTGTTTGCAGGGAGTGCTTTTCAACATTTTATAGCAAGGTGCTTTATTGCCCGAGTTGTGAATCTTTAAATGTTATTAGTCATAAAGAAATAGAAAAATTAGATATTGCTCATGTTGATTGTGATGCTTTTTACGCTTCTATAGAAAAAAGAGATAACCCAAAATTAAAAAACTCGGCTGTAATAATAGGAGGTGGAAAAAGAGGTGTTGTTTCAACAGCTTGTTATCTAGCAAGGATTAAAGGGGTTAGATCGGCAATGCCAATGTTTAAAGCATTAAAGCTTTGTCCAAATGCAATTATAATTAAACCAAATATGAGTAAGTATAGAGAAGCATCAAAAAAAATTCATAATTTAATGAATCAAATGACACCCTTAACTGAACCCATTTCATTAGATGAGGCTTTTTTAGACCTGTCTGGAACAAAAAAATTACATAAAAAAATACCGGCTGTTCTACTTGCAGAGCTATCAAAGAAAATAAATCAAGAAGTTGGAATTTCAGTCTCTATTGGTCTTTCTTATAATAAGTTTTTGGCAAAAATATGCTCAGAACTAGATAAACCAAAAGGATTCTCATTATTAGGAAAAAGTGAGGCTAAAAAATTCCTAAATGATAGACCTGTAGAAATATTATGGGGGGTTGGCAAGACTTTAAAAAGAAAACTTAATGATGATGGTATCAAAACAATAGGTCAAATCAAAGAAATAGACATCCAAGAAATTATAAATCGTTATGGGTCAATAGGTTCACACATATATTCACTTTCGCAAGGTAAGGACTTAAGAAGAGTAATACCTCAAAGGCCAATAAAAAGTATTAGTCATGAAATTACATTTGAAAATGACATTAATAATAAAGAAATATTAAAGAAAAAATTATGGCTGCTATGTGAAAAAGTTTCAAAACGATCTAAAGAAAAAGGTTTAGGTGGTCAAACCATTACCTTAAAATTAAAAACAAAAGAATTTAAACTTATATCAAGGTCATGTACAATTGAAGAACCAACTCAAATAGGAGAGTTAATTTTCCAACACTCAAAAGCTCTTTTGGATCGTGAGAATGATAAAATAAAATATAGACTAATTGGTGTAGGAATTTCTAACTTAAAAGACTCCGAGTTATGCGACCTATATGATTTAGTTAATATTTCAAAAACTAAAAATGCAAAAATTGAATATGCTATTGATGATATAAGGAATAAGTTTGGCCAAGATCTTATAAAAAAAGGAAGGTCGATAGAGGAGATATAAAATGACAGGAAGAATTGAAAAAAAGTTAATTGAATTAAATATAGATTTGCCAAACCCAGCAGCGCCTGTCGCAAGTTATTCTCCTTTCATTTTATCGAACAAATTATTATTTATTTCAGGGCAAGGTCCTTTTAAAGATGGTAAATTAATAACTGGAAAGGTTGGCTTAAACTTAACTATTGAAGAAGGTCAGGATGCTGCAAAAGCTTGTGGTGAAATGATTTTAGCTCAAGCAAAACTTGCTTGCGGAACTCTAGATAAAATAAAAAAATGCATTAAATTAGGGGGTTTTGTGAATTGTATTGACTCTTTCACAGATCAGGCAATGGTGATAGAGGGAGCGTCTAGGTTAATGATTGATGTTTTTGAAGAAGATGGTTGGCACTCTCGTTTTGCTGTTGGTGCAAACTCTCTTCCTCTTGGAATGGCTGTAGAAATTGATGCTATTTTTGAGGTTTCCAGTTAAATAATATTGATGAATACTTTTAAATTTAAAATAGAGACATCCCTATCAAATATAAAAAAAGCTGATTGGAATAGTTGTGCTAAAAATAGCTCTTCAAAATCGAATCCATTTGTGAGCTATGAATTCTTAAATGCTCTTGAGAGAAGTAACTCATTAAATAATGATACAGGTTGGTTTTCCAAATATTTATTAATAGAAGATCAAAATAATGAAATTATTGGCTGCAGTCCTTCGTTTATTAAAAATAACTCAATGGGTGAATATGTTTTTGATCATGAATGGGCAAATGCATACCAAAGGGCTGGCGGATCATATTACCCAAAAATTCAAGTATCTATTCCATTCACGCCTGTTACAGGCAGAAGACTCCTAGTTAAGGACATGTCGAAATATGAAGAAATTATATTAAACCTATCAAATCAGTTAATAAAATTAACAGAAGAAACAGGCTCCTCGTCTGCGCACATAACTTTTCTTACAAAAGAAGAGACTGAGAGCCTAAAAAAACTTGGTTGGCTAATTAGAAAAGATCAACAATTTCATTGGAAAAACAATAATTATAAAAATTTTGATGAATTTTTATTAAACTTAAATTCAAGGAAACGAAAAAATATTAAAAAAGAAAGATCAATTTTTCAAGAGAGTTCAATTGAAATTGAGCATATAACTGGAAACGATATAGAAGAATATCATTGGGATTATTTTTATAATTTTTATCTTGATACAACTATAAGAAAATGGGGCCAAGCTTATTTAAATAGAGATTTTTTTAAAATTATAGGCGAAACAATGCAAAAAGATATTCTTTTAATTATGGCTAAAAATAAAAATAAATATATAGCTGGCGCTTTAAATTTTCTGAGCAATGATACTGTCTATGGAAGAAACTGGGGATGCACTGAAGACCATAAATTTCTTCACTTTGAATTATGTTACTATCAAGCAATTGATTTTGCTATTGCTAATAATTATAAAAATGTTGAGGCTGGGGCTCAAGGGACTCACAAAATATCAAGAGG
>JABHUT010000164.1 GCA_018658685.1 Alphaproteobacteria bacterium | reverse complement strand
TGGTTCTTTATTAGTTACAGATCACAATGATTTAAATAATATCGTATCTAGCATAAACAATAGAGCTTCTTTTCATTGCGAGGATCAGGATTTGCTTGAAGAGAGAATAGATTTTCAAATACCAGGAGATATAAATTCTCATGAAGTTTGGAGAAATGATGAGCAATGTTTTAAAGCCACTCAAAGGATAGTTAATATAGCTAGAATGAATAAGAAAAATATTCATATTCTCCACGTTTCCACTAAACAAGAGATTGAATTTTTATCGAAAAATAAAGACATAGCTTCAGTTGAAATTACCCCACAACATCTAACTTTAAATGCTCCGGAATGCTATAATAACTTAGGCAGCTATGCTCAAATGAATCCGCCAATCAGGAATTTAACTCATCAAAAAAAACTTTGGGAGGGAATTAATGATGGAACAGCGGATATTATAGGATCTGATCACGCACCTCATACTAAGGAAGAAAAAGATGCGGAATATCCTAATTCACCGTCTGGAATGCCTGGCGTTCAAACACTTGTTCCAGTTATGTTAAATCATGTAAATAATGGAAAACTTTCACTGGAAAGATTTGTTGAGCTAACTAGCTATAATCCATCTAAGTTATTTAAAATAAAAGGAAAAGGTAAGATAGAAGTTGGATTTGATGCAGATTTTACTATTGTAGATATGAATAAAGAAAGAGTCATTTCTAATGACTGGATTGTTAGTAAGTGTGGTTGGACTCCCTATGATGGTATGAATATTAAGGGCTGGCCTGTAATGACTATTATAAGGGGAAATACTGTTATGGAAAATGATGTAATTTCAGATCCCCTAGGTAAGCCAATTAATTTTATTAGATAAAAAAAGGAAAAATATGACTGATTTATTTCGTGCATTAAAAATTGAAAAAGAAAATGATAAGCAAACAGTTAATTTGGTAGAAATTTCTGAGAATGATTTAATGGAAGGAAATGTCGTAGTTGATGTAACTCATTCAACCTTAAATTATAAGGATGGTTTGGCAATGACAGGATCATCACCTATTGTAAGAAGTTTTCCAATGATACCTGGGATAGATTTTAGTGGAAATGTAAGATCATCTGAAGATCCAAAATTTTCAAAAGGCGATAGGGTTGTATTAAATGGATTTGGATTATCAGAAAGTCATTATGGTGGTTATTCTGAGAGAGCAAGAGTTAACTCAGAGCATTTAATTAAACTTCCTGAAAACATCTCTAACAAACAGGCTATGGAAATTGGAACGGCAGGCTATACTGCAATGCTATGTGTTTTAGGCCTTGAAAGTTGTAATGTTAAACCAGCAGACGGAGATATTCTTGTAACAGGTGCATCAGGTGGTGTTGGTTCAGTTGCAATTTCTCTACTTTCAGCTTTGGGTTATTCAGTTTTAGCTTCAACAGGTCGTTTATCGGAAACAGATTATTTAAAAGAGTTAGGAGCTAATTCAGTAATAGATAGAGCTGAATTATCTGAGGCGTCAAGACCACTAGGAAAGGAAAGATGGGCAGGGGCAATTGATTCAGTTGGAAGCCAAACTCTTGTTAATGTTCTAGCTCAAACTAAATATGGTGGAGCAGTTTCAGCGTGCGGTCTTGCTCAGGGAATGGATTTACCCGCTACTGTACTACCTTTTATATTGAGAGGAGTTTCATTAGTTGGAATTGACTCAGTTATGGCGCCAATAGCAAAACGAGAAAGAGCTTGGGAGAGGTTAAGTAAAGATCTTGATATGGAAAAATTAAGTAAAATGGTTGTCGAAACTACACTTGATGAAATTATAAATTTTGGTCAATCCATTATTGATGGTCAGGTAAGGGGAAGGGTAGTGGTTAATATTGCTAAATAGTTAAGACCTTATTTCTTTCAATCTTTCTGAAATTAAAAATGCTAAGTCCAGTGATTGATTTGCGTTAAGTCTTGGGTCACAGTGAGTATGATATCGATCTGATAGGTCTTCTTCAGAAATTTTCTGAGTTCCACCCGTACATTCTGTAACATTTTGACCAGTCATTTCAACATGTATACCTCCTGCATAAGTACCCTCAGAATTATGAATATCAATAAAGTCCTTTACTTCATTAATTATCTTTTCTAATGGCCTTGTTTTGTAACCATTTGAAGAAGTAATTGTATTTCCATGCATTGGATCACAAGACCATACAACATTTCTGCCTTCTGATTTAACTAATCTGATAAGATCTGGAAGGTGTTCTTCAACATTATTTTCTCCAAATCTTGTTATTAAGGTTAGCCTACCTTCTTCATTTTCAGGATTAATAATATCTATTAATTTAATTAACTCTTCTGCGCTTAATGAAGGACCACATTTAAGACCAATAGGATTCTTTACCCCCCTAACAAACTCAATATGCGCACCATCTGGTTGTCGAGTTCTGTCTCCAATCCAGAGCATATGAGCTGAAGTATCATACCATTCATCTGAGGTAGAATCTAATCTAGTCAAAGACTCTTCATAGCCTAATAATAATGATTCATGGCTAGTATAAAAATCAACAGATCTTAATTTAGCTGTAGTTGTTGAGTTAATTCCTACAGCATTCATGAAATCAAGTGATTCAGAAATCCTTTCAGCAAGGGCTTCGTATTGAGCGCCTTGTTTACTTTCTTTAACAAAATCTAAATTCCATTGGTGTACATGATCAAGGTTGGCGTAACCACCTTGGGCAAATGCTCTTAGAAGATTAAGAGTTGAAGCAGCTTGCCTATATGCCATTATTTGACGTTCAGGATCAGGATTCCTAACAGCCGCATCAAATTCTATATTATTTATGATATCACCACGGTAGCTCGGTAATTCTAAATCACCCTTTTTTTCTATTGATGAAGATCTTGGCTTAGCAAACTGTCCAGCCATTCTTCCAACCTTTACAACAGGTCTTCCCGCTCCAAAAGTTAAAACAATAGCCATTTGAAGTATTACTCGAAAAGTATCGCGTATATTATCTGGAAGATGTTCAGCAAAACTTTCTGCGCAATCTCCTCCTTGGAGAAGAAAAGCCTCTCCTCGACAAACTCTTGCAAGATCTTCTTTTAGATTTCTTGCTTCACCCGCAAACACCAAAGGTGGATATGAAGAAAGTCGAGTTTCAACATTATTTACAAGCTCTTGATCATCATAATCAGGAACTTGAACAATAGGTTTTTTTCTCCAGCTATCTTTTGTCCAATTTTCAGTCACATCAATCTCCATAATGTAGGAAAATCTGTATAAATCATAAATGTATACATTAATAGTTTTTTATGAATTATTTATTATATTGATAGAAGTGAGAAAAATTGATGAAACCTCTTCAAGGTAAGAGAATATTAGATCTTACTAATGTTTTAGCGGGACCTTTTTGCACTTATCAGCTGGCTAATTTAGGGGCAGAGGTACTTAAAATCGAGACACCTGTTAAGGGAGACCTTGCTAGAAACCTTGGAGCTGACCCTGACCTCAATTCTAAAGGTATGGGGATTAGTTTTTTAGCACAAAATTCAGGAAAAAAGTCTATTACGCTTAATCTTAAATCTAAAAAAGGTAAGATCCTTTTTAGGGAGCTTGTTAGCGAATATGATGCTGTAGTTGAGAATTTCCGTCCCGGCGTTATGAAGCGTTTGGATTTAAGTTATGAGTCATTAAAAAAAAATAATTCTAATCTTATTTATTGTGCAATTACAGGATTTGGACAGGATGGACCTCTTTCACAAAACCCTGCCTATGATCAAATTATTCAAGGTTTATCTGGTGTGATGACTATCACCGGAGATTCTGAAAATAACCCTTTTCGTGTAGGTTACCCAATTTCAGATACAATTGGAGGCCTAACAGCGGCTATGGCATTATCAGCAGCTCTTAATGCACCAAAGGGTGGAAGTTTTATTGATGTTTCCATGCTAGAGGCAACCTTAGTTACTATGGGCTGGGTTATATCTAATTATCTTATAGGTGGAGTTATTCCAAAAGCACAAGGTAATGAGAATTTTACGAGTTCACCATCTGGTTCGTTTCAAGCAAAAGACGGACTTTTAAATATAGCAGCAAATAAGGATGAACAATGGGAGTTGTTGGCAAACCATCTTGGTAGAAAGGATTTAATTGAAAATCCTGATTTTTCAAATAGAGAAATGCGTAAAAAAAATCGCCTAAGATTAAAAGCTGAACTTGAAACTATTTTAACTACTAAACTTGTCGAGGAATGGGTTGAGGAACTTAATAAAATAAGTGTTCCAGCCGGTCCGGTATTAAGTATACCTGAAGTCCTAAACCACCCTCAAATTACTAAACGAGGGATATTAACAACATTGGAAAATATTCCTGGTGTAGAAAAATCTATAGATGTTTTAAAAGCCGCTGTTTTGTTTGATGGAGATCATCATCAAATCGATAGTAATCCTCCTTTATTAGGAGCAGATAATACGTCAGTATATTCTAGTTTAGGACTTGGTGAAGAAGAAATTAATCAATTAAAAAAGGAGGGGGTAATATGAGTGATGTATCTGATTGGTGGAGTACTGAAATTATTGAAATGGAACCAGGTTCTATTTCCTTAAGAGGAATGCCGATTGAAAATTTAATAGGAGAAAAAAGTTTTACAGAAATGATATGGTTTATGACAACAGGTAATAAACTAAATAAAAAAAAATCACACCTACTTGAGGCCGCTTTGGTTGCAGCTGTTGACCATGGACCGCAGGCACCCTCAATAGCTGCTGCAAGGATGTCAGCAACATGCGGTGTTGATATTAATAACTCTTTAGCTACAGGAATTAATATGCTTGGAGATATTCATGGTGGCGCTGGTCAGCAAGCTTTGGAGCTTTATATTGATATTCAGACAAAAGGTATAGAAAATTTAAATCAAATTATTAACGATTATAAAAAGCTTAATAATGGCTTCATACCTGGTTTCGGACATCGATTTCATAAGTTAGGTGATCCAAGGACGCCTAGACTTTTAGATTTAGTTGATAATGCGGTAATAGATGGAGAGGTTAGTGGGAAATTTATTAAAATTGGGCGCCAAATTGAAAAAGAATTAAGTAATAAAAAAACTATTCCTATGAATATAGATGGTGCAACAGCAGTTATATATGCTGAATTAGGGTGCCCACCACCACTCGCCCGTGGGTTATTTTGTTTATCTCGTTCAGTTGGCATACTTGCTCATACTTGGGAGCAGATGCAACAAGGCGAAAGAATTAAAGGACCAACCCCGCCTGATTATAAATGGGACTATAAAGGTAAATAATTCAAAAAAAAGGCCTCATAAATGAAGGCCTTTAAATCACTAAAATAATTTTTAAGCTTCTTTTATTGCAGATTCCAGTTCTTCTTTATATTTTTTGAACTCTAGTCTTGCTATAGTTCTATTGTGAACTTCATCTGGCCCATCAACAAGTCTTAGAACTCTTGCTGATGCATAAGTCTTACCAAGACCAAAATCAGTTGTTACCCCACCTCCGCCATGGGCTTGAATTGCGTCATCAACAATATTGCAAAGCATTTTTGGAGCCAAGACTTTAATCATGGCAATTTCCGCACGAGCAACTTTATTTCCCACAGTATCCATCATGTATGCCGCTTTCATTGTCAGTAATCTTGAACTTTCAATTTCAATTCTTGCTGTAGCAATTCTTTCCTCCCAAACTGAATGTTCGGCAATTTTTTTACCAAAAGTCTCTCTTGTTAGTAATCTTTTTGCCATTTTTTCAAGAGTTCTTTCAGCTACTCCAATTGCACGCATACAGTGATGAATTCTTCCAGGGCCAAGTCGACCTTGACTAATTTCAAAACCACGACCTTCGCCAAGGAATAAGTTTTCTTTTGGAACTCGAACATTTTCTAAAAGAACTTCGGAGTGACCATGTGGAGCATCATCGAAACCAAAGACAGGTAAGTGACGTTTTACTGTAATTCCAGGGGTCTCCATCGGTACCAAAATTTGACTTTGTTGTTGATGTCTGGGTGCTTCTGGATTAGTTTTCCCCATTAAGATTGCGATTTTACACCTAGGATCCATAACACCAGATGACCACCATTTTCTTCCATTAATAACGTATTCGTCGCCATCTTTTTCAATTGTTGTTGAAATATTTGTGGCGTCTGAAGAGGCAACATCAGGCTCAGTCATTAAATATGCAGAACGCATTTCACCTGCTAGCAGGGGTTTTAACCATTGCTCTTTTTGTTCTTCATTGCCATATTTATCAATTACTTCCATATTACCTGTATCTGGAGCAGAGCAATTAAAAACTTCACCAGCAAAACCTACTCTACCAAAAATTTCACATAGTGGAGCATACTCAACGTTTGTTAATCCCGCACCTCTATCAGATTCAGGAAGAAATAAATTCCATAAACCTTCAGCTCTTGCTTTTTCTTTTAGGTCTTCAAGTATTTGAGGAATTTGCCATCTATTATCACCGAAAGCAGCCATTTGCTCTTCATAGACTTTTTCATTTGGATAAACATAATCATCCATAAATTTTTCAACACGAGCGATTAGTTCTTTAGTTTTATCATTATGATCAAAATTCATTTTTTTTCCTTCTCTGAGTATTTTTGTTAGCTATAATTAGTTATCTTTGATGAAGCTTAAAATCAATATTAATATTAGTCTCTTTTTAATGTAAAATAAGATTTTAGTAAATCCGATGATTTCTTTTCACTAAAACCACCATATATATCTGGTTTATGATTACATGTATCTGAATTAAAAAACTTTATACCATTTTCAACTGCACCTCCTTTTGGATCAAAAGCTCCAAAATAAAGATTCTTTATTCTTGCGAAAGATATTGCTGAAGCACACATCGCGCAAGGTTCTAATGTTGAGAATAATGAGCAGTTAACTAATCTTTCGCTTTGTATTTTTTTAGAAGCTTCACGAATACACAGAATTTCTGCATGAGCAGTCGGGTCAGATAGTTCAATAATGCGATTACCATTTGATGCTATAATATTATTTCTTTCATCAACAATTACAGAACCTACGGGTACCTCATCTCTATTTTTTGCTTTTATTGCTTCAGTAAACGCAATTTTCATGAAATAACTTGTTTTTTCAATACTACTTTTCAATTTCATTCCTTTAATTATTATTTAATAAAATAGTATAAGATTAATTATGACAAATGATTCAAAAAAAGAATTTCAGAGAATCGCTAAATTTATAGCTAGTTCTGGATTATCGAGCAGAAGACAAGCTGAGAAATTGATATCTGAGGGAAGGGTTCAGATTGATGGAGAAATAATTAGCTCGCCAGCAATTAACATTAATAATAACTCAAAAGTTAAGGTTGATGGTAAAGAGATATCTAAACAAAAAAATCTTCGTGTTTGGCTTTTTTATAAACCAATTGGATCATTGGTTACAAGTAAAGACCCAGAAAATAGAAAAACTATTTATCATATTATGCCAAAGGATATGAAGAAAACAATCCCAATAGGAAGGTTGGATATGAATAGTGAGGGGTTAATTTTG
>JABHUT010000163.1 GCA_018658685.1 Alphaproteobacteria bacterium | reverse complement strand
TTGGTGACCATACGACGTTTATGCTTTTTATAATCTCAGGATCAATGAACAGATTTTTCTCAACACCATCAGAAATATCTATTTCTATTTTTTCGTTAATAAAGCCTTTAAGAATACCCTCATATTTTTTTATAGATTTGATAGGTTTATTTAATTTCATAGCAATATTATTACCGGCCCAGAATGAAAAATCTTCTTTGCTAGTTAATGGCCTATCAATACCAGGGGAGGAAACCTCTAAGACGTAATTATCAATAAGACCTTGGGAATCTTCAATAAAGTCAACTAATATAGTACTTAATTTTTTACAATCTTCAATTATCATTGATTTGTCTTCTCTCTCTGCCATTACTTGTATTTGGAGCTCGTCACCCCCGTTTACCTTTAATCTCACCAAATTATAAGGTGTTTTATTTAAAACATTCTCAAATATTGATAAAAAATCCCCCGCTTTATCAGGAGCGACGAGATGTTCAAAATAATCAATACTTTTCTTTTCTTCCAACATTTAGCACCCACAAAATAAAAAAAGCGGGAAAGGTCAAGCCTGCCCACTTCGTATTTTAATCAACAAATTCGAAATATAATTATCTTTTAACTTAATTAGGGATTAAATTCAAGATTATTAATAAACAGAGAAATCATTAAATTTTGAGAAATTTAAGAAAATATGGCTCTCTATCACTTTTAATTCCTTTTTTTTCATACTTAGAGCCAAAATAATCATTATTAGGGTGTTTCCAGTCAGAAGGTTCGTCGGATAACCAGTTAAAAAAATTTCTCATAAAGATTAGACTCAAAGTCCACGCTATGTAATTTTTGTCATCTGATGAAATTAAAAGTTTTCCACCTTGCTTAATTTTTCTGTGCAACAACTCAATCATCTCTAATTGAATAAATCTTCTTTTGGAATGTCTTTTCTTTGGCCATGGATCTGGAAAAAAAAGCCAGATCTCATCAAATATCTCATCAGGAATATTGGCTAAAACCCTACGAGCATCTCCATGAAAAATTTTTAAATTTTCTAATTTAGTAGTTTCAATTTTTTCTATTAGTTGAGCGATTCCTTTCCGATAATATTCAATGCCTATATATATGTTTTCTGGATTCAATTTAGCTTGCTTGTAAATAATATCGCCCGAACCAAAGCCTATTTCAAAAAATATTTTTTTACTTTTATGAATATTGTCTTTTTTAAGCGACGTAAGATCTATTTCGTATTTGTCTAGATTAGAAAATAAAGATCTTTGTTTTGGAGTTAGAGATCTCTCTCGACCACGAACAGTAATGATATTTTTTTTTATTTTACTTGAGGGCATCAGATAAAGAATCAACTAAATCTAATTTTTCCCAACCAAATCCTCCATTTGAGTTAACCTCTCTGCCAAAATGTCCATAAGAAGAGGTTTCAGTATAAATAGGTTTATTTAAGTCTAATTTCTCTCTTATACCTTTTGGGGTTAAATCAATTAAGCTTCTTAAAGCTTTTACTAAGGTCTGCTCTGAAACTTTTCCAGTATCGTGAAGATCAGCATAGACAGATAGTGGTTCAGAAATTCCAATGGCATAAGAAAGCTGAATCGTACAACGATCAGCTATCCCTGCTGCAACGATATTTTTTGCTAAATATCTAGAAATATAAGCCGCTGAGCGATCAACTTTTGTTGGATCTTTTCCAGAAAAAGCTCCTCCTCCATGCGGCGCAGAACCACCATAAGTATCAACTATAATTTTTCTTCCAGTTAAACCTGTATCACCCACAGGCCCACCAATAACAAATTTTCCAGTCGGATTAACTATGTAAGATGTATTTTCATTCAGCCATTCTTCTGGCATAACTTCTTGGATTATATCTCTAACAATTTCTTGAATCCTCTCTTGAGAGCAATCTTCTGTATGCTGAGAAGAAACAACTATAGAGTCTATATATTTAGGCTTATTATCTTCATATTTTAACGTAACCTGAGATTTAGAATCTGGGAGTATTCCCTCAATAAGGCCTGAATGTCTTTTATCGGCTAATTTTTTTAAAATTTTGTGAGAGTAAAGTATTGGGGCAGGCATAAATTCTGGGGTCTCATTACATGCAAAACCGAACATGATTCCTTGATCCCCAGCCCCTTCTTCTTTGGCATTCCCATCAGAATCAACACCCATAGCAATATCAGCTGATTGCTCATGTAATAGAATTTTGGTCTCTAAAGTTTTCCAATTAAAACCATCTTGCTCATATCCAATATCTTTTACTGAATTTCTTATAGTTTCCTCGATAGATTCTTTCGTGATATTTCCTGTCGATCTTATTTCTCCAGAGACTATGGCAAGATTAGTCGTTACAAGCGTTTCAACCGCAACCCTAGATTCAGGATCGGCAGCAATATAAAGATCAAGAATGCTATCAGAGATTCGATCGCAAACTTTATCAGGATGTCCCTCAGAAACTGATTCAGATGTAAATAAAAAATCTTTATTTCTTATCATTAAAGTACTCTCTCATTAAATTTTTTCTAAAACATATGCAGCATAATATAATTAAAATTAATAATGTGAAGTCGCCAAATTTTGAAAAAAAAGTATTTGTTATCCTTTGCGGTAATAAAGAGTAAATAGCACCTTCCTCACCTAATTTAATTTTACTCAAGACTCTACCATAAGGTCCAATAACAGCAGAAATTCCAGTATTTGCAGACCTCAAAACAGGTAAGCCATATTCTATAGCACGAAATCTTGCATTCTCAAAATGCTGATAGGGGCCTGAAAACTTATCAAACCAAGCATCATTTGTAATATTAATAAGAACTTCAGGTCTAGAATCAGACAAACTAATTTCTTTAGAAAAAATTATTTCATAGCAGATTAATATTCGAGCCAAACCTATTGGGGTTGATATAGGATCAAAAGATAATCCTTTACTAAAACCATTATCAGAGGAAATTACTTTTAAAAAATTAAATTTTTTTATTATTCCAGAAAAAGGCAAATATTCTCCAAATGGAACCAAATGAACCTTATCATAAGATGAAATTATTTTGCCATTCTCGTGAATTAAAAAAGAAGAATTTTTGTAGTCTCCATTCTCATCAATTCTAATATTACCAGTTAAAAGGCTTGAGCCACCCCCTATAGATTCCATTATATGTTTTCTTATTTGATCATCTTGCGAAAGCAAAACTGGTAATGCACTCTCAGGCCAAATAATGAGATCTGCATTTTGATTTTTTGATGATAAATTAATAAGCTTATCCATGGAAAGCTGAAAACTATCACGACTTAATTT
>JABHUT010000162.1 GCA_018658685.1 Alphaproteobacteria bacterium | reverse complement strand
TAAAGTAAAGTAATCATGATACTATTCCTAAAATTGAAGAGATAGCGCCAGATATAGAAAGTAAAATTCCAATCCACGCATATTGATCAAACCAAAAAAGCATGAAGGCCTGAGGGCTACCTTTTTCTGCAGTTTTCTTTTCTCCAGATTGAAGCTGTCGTGGTAAACCAGCAACCCAAATAATTTGAGATCCTAGCCACAAGCAGCCTAAGCCAAAAACCAAAAAATAATTAAAATCTACCATAATAAAATTTACCTATTTTAAAATTCTAAATCAAATTAATTAAATTTTGAAGAAATAAGTGGTAGATCTAAGAAAGATTTGAATCCAGGTGAAGCCTCACAAACCATCGGTATTGCATGAACACCATGAAGAGCCGTTGACACTAAGGGGTCATCATTCCATCCATGATCAAAATTAATTTTCATATTAGGCTTACCTTTTATCTCAACGCACATTCCAACAGGTTCATCCCACTCTGGTGCTGCATCAGGGTATGCCCTCCATATAGCTTCTTGAATAATCTCAACATTATTATCACAATGTCCTATCCATTTTCTTCTTTGTCCTGAAATTGTACCTTTTTTTACTACTCCAGCAGCAATTTCTTTGTCTTCATTAGATGTTATAAGATCTATACTTTTTTCTATGTTTACAATATTTGATCCTATTCCATCGGCTATAAGATAAATTGCCTCACTAAAAAGCCCTGTTATCCAACCTTCGTATCGAACTGATTCCTGTTCATATTGTTGAAGAGATTTTCCCATTAGCATTGTGTCAAAGACTATTTCCTCAGACGGATAATATGAAAATTCAGAACTTTCAGTTACTCTAACTTCTGAGATTTCTTCTGACATTCCGCTCATTGTAAGTGGAACTAGATCAGAAAGCCAACCTGGTGCAATTCCTGTTCCATGAAGACTGGAGCCACCTTCTAAACAAGCATCTTGAATTTCTTTTTCAAAGTCTTCACCGAAAGCCTTTGGATATAAAAACCCTACTGTAGTGACTACATTAAAACCTCTTCTCAATAAGAATAAAATATTCTTTTTATCAGCATCTGGATCATCACCCAACCTAAGAGATGCTAGAGGTGTATAATTTACACAATCTGCTTTTATTGATAAAACCTCTTCAATATTGGTAGATGCTAAAACACCTGTTTCATCGATACCAGAAATAGTACCAGCATCTAAGCCATTTTTCTTTTCATCAGAAACAATAAGGCCAACAAGCTCAAGATCACTTCTATTACAAATTCCTCTAATTGAAGCCTTGCCAACATTTCCAGAAGACCATTGAATTACTCTATATTTTTTTTCTGTCACTTTTGTCCCCCCATATCAATTAAAATCATTTATTATTACTACTTATTTAGATACTAAATGAAATAAAAATGTTAAATAAAGTTATGAAAAAAAATTTATATAAACTTATTCTACCTTTCTTTCTACTTTTCTTATCCTCGTGCGATAAAGAAGAAGTGGAATTTAATTTCTCTAATGAACAAAATGCAGTTTTTGATGCTTTTGAATGGGATTTTTCAAAACAAAATATTTTAAAAGTAAAGAAACTGAAAAATAATATTTCAGTCATCTTTGGGTATGGAGGTAATATTCTAGTATCTACTGGTAAGGATGGCACACTGATTGTAGATAGTCAGTTTCCTCAATTAAAAAATAATATTTTGGATGAAATAAAAAAATTAGGTGGAGGTAATATTGATTATATTATCAATACTCATTGGCACTTCGATCATGCTGAAGGAAACCGAGCTTTTGGGCCTACAGGTTCAACAATAATTGCTCATGAAAATTCAAGAGAATTTATGAAAAATAATAACAATATTAATATTGTTCTAGTTGAATATCCTCAACAAGCTTATGAAAATAAATCGTTGCCAACAATTACCTTTAAAGATGAGATGAAGCTTAACTTTAATAATAATAATATTAGCTTACATAATTTTGGTCCAGCTCACACTACTGGTGATACTATAGTCTTTTTTAAAGAAGAAAATATTATTCATTTTGGCGATGTATTAAATATAGACTCTATGGTTTTCATTGATTCCGGAAATGGAGGCTCATTATCTGGAATGATAAAAAATTTAGAACAAGCATTAAAAATAATGAATAAAGAAACAGTTGTTGTCCCTGGACATGGACAAATTACAAATTATGAAACTGTAAAAAGATATTTAGAGGGATTAATTATTACTAAACAAAAATTAATCGAAATGATTAATAACGATATGTCATTGGAAGAAATTATTGAAAATAATCCAATAAAGAATCTTGAAGAAATTTTAGGTGATACAACTGTTTTAATCAATAGATCCTACCTTTCCTTAACAAAGGATCAAACTATAGAAAAAGAACTTTAATTTCTCTTAATTATTTCCAAAACTTTTTTAAAAGGAATAAAAATGAAACTGTCAGCAGAAATAACTATGTATCCGTTACAAGATAAATACCTACCTATAATTGAAGACTTTATCGATCATCTAAAAATCTATAAGGACATTAAATTGGAATTTTTTCCAACTTGTACAGTCATTATTGGTAATTTTGATGTTGTTATGCAAGTTGTGTCTAGCTCGATTAAATGGAGTGCAGATAATAGAGATAAAGCTGTTTTTATAGCTAAATTTTTACCAAATTATGAAGCTATCTAAAT
>JABHUT010000161.1 GCA_018658685.1 Alphaproteobacteria bacterium | reverse complement strand
TTGTCGCAGAGGCGAGTATCACAGCAATGGTTGTGAGATTAAATGAGAATTCTAAATGAGCTTAATTCATTCAACAGCAATTATTGACTCATCGGCACAAATAGATGAAAGCGCCGAAGTTGGACCTTACTGTGTTATTGGCAAAGGTGTTGTAATTAAAAAAAATGTCTCTCTTTTATCAAATGTTGTTGTTTCTGGTCTAACAACAATAGATGAAGGAACAAAGGTATGGCCTTTCTCTGTTTTAGGCGGTGACCCTCAAGATCTTAAATATGAAGGTGAAGAAGGGAAATTAATTATAGGGAAAAATAACAATATAAGAGAGCATGTAACTATGCATATAGGTACCGATGCAGGAGGGCTAGAAACAGTCATAGGTGATAATAATTTATTTATGGCTGGGTCACATGTTGCACATGATTGCTTGATAGGAAGTGACTGTGTTTTTGCTAATAATGTTATGCTTGCAGGTCATGTAACAGTTGGCAATTATGCGATCCTTGGGGGTTTATCTGCTGTTCATCAATGGACGAGAATTGGATCATACTCCTTTTTAGGGGGTTTTTCAGCTTTAACAAAAGATTTAATCCCATTTGGATTAGCAATTGGTAATCGGGCTGTTTTAGAGGGTTTAAATTTAACTGGATTAAGACGAAGAAATTTTGATAATACTGAGATAAAAAAAATAAAAGAAGCTTATTCTATTCTTTTTGATCCTAAAGAAAGCGAATTTAAAAAAAGAATTGTTAATTTAAAAAATTCAAAAATCCAATCAGAAGTAGTTGATGATATGATCGATTTTGTTAGTCAGAAGGGCAATAGAAGTTACTGCCTTCCAGAAAGTTAAACTATGGTTTCGAAAATTGGTATATATGCTGGTAAGGGAACCCTACCTATAAAAGTTGCACAGACAATTACCGATTCAGGAAAGGATGTTTTTATAATTGCTATTAAGGGTTTAACGAATAAGGATATTGAGCGTTTCCCTCACAAATGGCTAAGGTTTGGTCAAATAGGGGCGGCTATGAAAATGCTTCGAAACAATTACTGCGATGAGTTAGTAATTATAGGTGGGGCCCATATACCAAACTTTTTTTTACTATTTCCTGATTTTTCAGGGTTAAAATTATTTTTTTCATTATTTAAAGTCCGAAAAAATGGTGATGCATCAATTATTAAAACAATAATAAATTATATTGAGGTTATTCAGGGAATTAAAGTAACAGGTGCAGATGTCTATTTAACGGATATTTTGATGCCAAAAGGTACGATTACAAATACTCTACCAAGGAATAACTCAATAAGTGATATCAGATTAGCAGAAGAAACTTGTATGAAAGTTGGTGCAAAAGATGATGGTCAGGCTTGTTTAGTTGCTAATGGAAAAGTTATTGCTGTTGAGGACATTAATGGTACTGATTTTATGCTTTACGAGGCGCTAAACCATAAGATAGATAATCTAGATGGAGGTTTTTTGATGAAGACACTCAAGCCTATTCAGGACCCTAGAGTTGATCTGCCTACTGTTGGTATTAATACTTTAAAGTTGATAAATCAAATTGGATTAAGCGGTATTGTTTTACAATCAAACAAAGCTTTTATTGTTGATAAAAAAGAGATGATTGATTTTGCTAATGCTAATAATTTATTTATTCACGGCGTTTAAAGGTTTTTAAAAGTGAAAAAAGAAAGGGCTATATATCTTGTTGCTGGAGAGCCATCTGGTGATTTCATTGGAAGCGAGACTATTTCTGAATTATTAAAATTATACCCTGATATGACTATTCATGGAGTTGGAGGCCATTTTATGGAAAAATTCAACTTTAAATCCTTATTTCCAATGAATGAATTATCGATCATGGGTATTTTACCAGTACTATTAAAAATAGTACCTCTTTATAGGAGAATTAATCAAGTTGTTGAGGATGTTTTAGATAAAAATCCTGATATAGTTATTTTAATAGATAGCCCTGACTTCAATCATCGGGTTGCTAAAAAATTAAGAAAAAAATTATTTAAATCACCAATAATTTGTTACGTTGCTCCAACGGTTTGGGCTTGGAGACAAAAAAGAGTAAAATCAATGTCACGAGATTTTAATCATCTTTTGTCTATATTGCCGTTTGAGGATAAATTTTTTAATGATAATGGCTTAAATACAACTTACGTTGGTCATCCAGTTATACCTAAAATAAATATTAATAGTGAAGAAACGTTTAGATCAAAATATAATTTAAATGATGATCCTATTTTAATATTTTTACCTGGAAGCAGAGATTCGGAAATAAAAAGAAATATTAAGCCTTTTGAAGTTGCATTTGTTGAAATTCAAAAACAGATACCTAATATTAAATTAGTCATTCCTGTTAATAAAAAAAAGAAATCTTTGATTGATAAATATTTTACTAATGCCATTTTTATTTCAGACGAAAGAGATAAGTTTTTACTTTTTAAAGATGCAGATGTTGCTTGTGCAACATCTGGAACTGTAACTTTAGAGCTTGGATTAGCTCTAACACCTATGGTTGTAATTTATAAATTAGATTTTATTACTTGGGCCATCGTTAGTAGGCTTGCTAAAGTGAAGTTTGTTTCGTTAGTGAATTTGGTTTTAAATAAACGTTCTATTGAAGAACTTCTTCAGAAAAGATGTAACCCAAAGAATATTTCAAAGTCAGTTATCGAAATATTGAAAAAGGACAAAACTTACCTCAAACAAAAAAAGGATCTTCAGGAATTTAAGAATCTTATAGAAAGTAATAATATGAATCCATCAAAAAAGGCAGCTGAAACAATTTATAATATTTTAGAAAATTAAATTATCTATTTTTTATATCTTGATAGTCTCTTCCAGGGTTCCCTACGTATAATTGTCTTGGTCTTCCAATTCTCTGACTTTTATCTTCAACCATCTCATCCCATTGAGAGACCCAACCAAC
>JABHUT010000160.1 GCA_018658685.1 Alphaproteobacteria bacterium | reverse complement strand
TGGATTCTTAAATCTTCTGTTTCTGATTATAAGGTTTTTGATATTAGAATATCTGGTATATGGATGGCTCAAGAACAAAGGTCCACATTTACAAGTTTTTTAAGTAAAAATAATGGTGAAATAATGAATCTTATAAAAAAAATTGAATTACAGATAAATTAATTTATCGAGAAAATTTTTTATATTTAATTCTACTTGGAATATCTGATTCATCACCGTATCGTCTTTTATAATCCAATAAATAGTCTGAGTAATTTCCTTCAAACCATTCAACATGACTATTACCTTCAAAAGCCAAAATATGAGTAGCCATACGGTCTAAAAACCATCTGTCGTGGCTAATAATTAATGAACTCCCAGAAAAATTTTCCAAAGCATATTCAAGAGCATGAAGTGTTTCAACATCAAGATCATTTGTAGGTTCGTCGAGAAAAAGTAAATTTGCTCCTGATTTTAATACCTTGGCCAAATGCACCCTATTTCTTTCTCCACCTGACAACTGTCCAACTACTTTTTGCTGATCACTTCCTTTGAAATTAAAAGCACTTACATATGCACGAGAATGAATAATTGTTGAATTAACATCGATTATATCATTACCCTCTGAAATCTCTTCCCAGACAGTTTTACTATCCTCTAAAGTATCCCTAGATTGATCGACATAACCCATAACAACGGTTTCACCCATTTTAATTTCACCGTTATCTGCTTCTTCAAGTCCTGAAAGCATTCTAAATAATGTAGTTTTTCCAGCACCATTAGCTCCAATAATTCCAACTATACCTCCAGGTGGCAGACGAAAGCTAACGTCTTCGATAAGTAACTTTTCCTTATATGATTTTGAAATACCATTTATATCGATAACCATATCTCCAAGTCTAGGTGCTTTTGGAATAATAATTTGGGGCTCGCCTGTACTTTCTTTAACTTCCTTATTCTTAAGATTTTCATAACTTTTAATTCTAGCTTTAGATTTTGCTTGTCTTGCTTTAGGGGATGCGGAAATCCAATCTAATTCACTATTAAGTCTTTTTAATCTAGAATTATCTTCTTTGCTCTCAAGTTCAATTCTTTTTTGTTTTTGTGTTAACCAAGATGTATAATTACCTTCATATGGAATTCCCTTACCCCTATCTAATTCAAGAATCCACTCTGTAATGTTATTAAGAAAATATCTGTCATGCGTAATTAGAATTATTGTACCAGAGTAAGATTTAAGATAATTCTCTAACCATGCAACTGTTTCGGCATCTAGATGGTTAGTTGGCTCATCTAATAATAAAATATCGGGGTTTTGCAGTAGCAGCTGACAGATAGCTATTCTTCTTTTTTCTCCGCCAGATAAATTAACAACACTCATCTCTGATTCTGGACACCTTAGGGCATCCATAGCCTGGCTAACCTTAGAGTCCAAGTCCCATAAATCCTTGCTTTCTATCTGGTTTTGGAGCTCTGATAGCTCATCTGCATTTTCTTCAGAATAGTTAACAGCCAGCTCATTATATCTAGCTAATAAATCCTTTTGCTCCTTTAACCCTATCGTTATATTTTGATAAACAGTTTTAGATTCATCAAGAAGAGGCTCTTGAGGTAAATAACCAATTGTAATTCCCTCAGCCGCCCAAGCTTCGCCTGTAAAATCTTTTTCATGACCAGCCATTATTTTTAAAAATGTTGATTTTCCTGAGCCATTAACACCCACTACGCCAATCTTTGCATTTGGAAGAAAAGACAAATTAATATTAGAAAATAACTCCTTTCCACCAGGCCAAGATTTAGATAAATCATCGATAACGTAAGTATACTGATATGAGGCCATTAACTTCTCTTTATAAAAACTTCTTTGACTGGTGGGCCCGGCAGGACTCGAACCTGCGACCAAACCGTTATGAGCGGTTTGCTCTAACCAACTGAGCTACGGGCCCTTTTCAATAATCAACCACTAGCTATCAAGAAAACTTCTAAGTTTTTTTGATCTAGTTGGATGTTTTAATTTACGCAACGCTTTTGCTTCTATTTGCCTTATTCTCTCTCTGGTAACTGAAAATTGCTGACCTACTTCTTCAAGGGTATGATCTGTATTCATACCTATCCCAAAGCGCATTCTTAAAACTCTCTCTTCTCGGGGTGTTAGCATAGCTAAAACTTTTGTAGTTGTTTCTCTTAAATTTGACTGAACTGCGGCATCTACAGGTAACAATACATTCTTATCCTCAATAAAATCACCTAAATAACTATCCTCTTCATCACCAATAGGTGTTTCAAGAGAGATTGGCTCCTTTGCAATTTTTAAAACTTTTCTTACCTTATCTAATGGCATTTTTAGCTTTTCAGACAGTTCTTCAGGTGTAGGCTCTCTTCCAATTTCATGTAAAAGCTGTCTAGATGTTCTGACTAACTTATTAATAGTTTCTATCATATGAACTGGTATACGAATTGTTCTCGCTTGATCTGCAATTGATCTAGTTATTGCCTGTCTTATCCACCAAGTTGCATAAGTTGAGAATTTATAACCTCTTCTATATTCAAATTTATCTACAGCTTTCATTAACCCAATATTTCCTTCCTGAATAAGATCAAGGAACTGTAAGCCTCTATTTGTATATTTTTTAGCAATCGAAATAACTAATCTTAAATTTGCTTCCACCATTTCTTTTTTAGCAACGGCTGCTTCTCTTTCACCTTTTTGAACTTTAAGAACAATTTTACGAAACTCACCTATCTCCAAACCGGTTTCTTCTGAGAGCTCTGTAATTTCATTTAAGAGGCTCTTTATATCTTTTCTATTTTCTTGGACAAAAGGTTTCCAACCTTTACGTTTTAATCTTACTATTCTTCCAACCCAACCAGCGTCTAATTCATTTCCATAATACTCAGTTAGAAAATCCTCTCTTGCAACACCGGATTTACTTGCCATCTTCCAAAGTGATAGTTCAGAGCTTACAAGCCTTTTATTTATATCGTAGAGATGATCTAGCAATGACTCTATTCTGTTATTATTTAAAGATAATCCTTTCATAAGATTTTTTAGGTCACTAGTTAATTCATCATATTTTTTAATTTGAGAAGCATTTAAATCTGAGTTTTTTGCTCTTAATGAATTTCTTTTATCCTGAAGATTGCGAAGTTTTTTATACTTAACAGAAATTTCATCGAATATTAGAAACACTTCTGGCTTAAGATCCGCTTCCATGGCAGCCAAAGAAACATTATTCTCATATTCATTGTAATCATTATCAGATTCATTAGAATCTTCATTATCAGATGTTTCATCGTCGTCAGATGAATTTTCATCCTTTTGATTTTTAGCTATTTTTTTATTTTTGGCATCAGGTCCAATATATGACGCTTCTAGATCAATTATATCCCTTAAAAGAACTTGTCCTTCATTTAATTCATCTCGCCATATTATTATTGCCTGAAATGTTAGAGGACTTTCACAAAGACCTTCTATCATAGCTTCTTTGCCTGCTTCTATACGTTTAGCAATGGCTATTTCACCTTCACGAGACAATAAGTCAACTGACCCCATTTCCCTTAAATACATTCTTACAGGATCATCCGTTCTATCACTTGAAGTTGTTTTTGCAGGTTTTTCTGCTTCTGCCTTTTCATCGGAATGAGATTCTTCTTGGTCATCATTTTCAACAACTGAAATTCCCATTTCAGATAGCAGTGACATTACATCCTCGATTTGCTCAGAAGTATATTTCTCGGCAGTTATAACCTTATTCAATTCTTTATAATTAACAAAACCTTCAGCTTTTGCAGATTTTATCATTTTTTTTACAGCACGATTTGACATATCCAACAAGGAACTATCTTGAGGAGAATCTTCTGCCTTAGTTTTGCTAGCTTTCTTCTTTACCATATTTTTCTTCTATCGATTTAATTGAACTATCTTTATCTTTTATAAGTTCAATAAAGCGCCTCTCATCATCTTCATTACTAATTTTACTTTTATTACCCTGAATATCTCTTTCAAGACTCTTTATATGCTGATCATCAGACAAAATTTCAAGCCAAACTTTAGAAATTTCTCTAAAATCTTTGTTTTTTTGATTTAACCAAAACTTATTTGCAAATTTCAAATTTTCTTCTGAAAAACCTTTATAGTTATTTTTAATATAGTCTTTTAGCAGATCAATACCCAG
>JABHUT010000159.1 GCA_018658685.1 Alphaproteobacteria bacterium | reverse complement strand
TTTCATTGCAGCAGAATTGGCACTATCTTTTTTATACCAGAATCCTATAAGTAAGTAAGAAGCTAATCCAACACCTTCCCAACCAAAAAATAATTGTAGAAAGTTATTTGAAGTTACCAAGATAAGCATTGAAAAAGTAAAAAAGGATAAATAGGAAAAGAATCTTGTCTGATGGGGGTCATGACTCATGTATCCAATTGAGTAAATGTGAACTAACGATGATACAGATGTAACAACTACAAGCATAACCGAAGTTAACATGTCTAACCTAAGGGACCATTCTGAAACCAAATCACCTGAGTTTATCCAATTAAATAAAGGAACGATTAGATTATAATTCCCAGAAAGAGATAAATTTAAAAAATATATTGAAATAAAAAATGGAATTATTATCAACAAGCATGAGAAAATATGGCTTGCAAAAAGGTTTAATCTTTTTCCAAAAAAACCAACAAATAGTGCACTAAATAAAGGTAAAAATACAAGAAAAACTAAAGCCATTATCCCCTCATTTTATTAATTTGATCAACTTCAATATTTCCAACATTCCGGAAATAAACAACAAGAATTGCAAGACCTATAGCTGCTTCACCAGCGGCAACTGTTAAAATAAAGAGTGAAAATATTTGTCCGGCAGGGTCGTTAAGGAAGGATGAAAATGCAACCAAATTTATACTTATACTTAGCAAAATTAACTCAAGGGACATAAGTATTATAATTACATTTTTTCTATTAAGAAAAACTCCTATTACTCCAATCGTGAAAAGCATAGATGCCAATATAAGATAATGTCCAAGCTCAACTATCATTTCATTATTTCCTTGTTTTTAACTCAATATCTATAAGCTCAATACTTGTATTGGGATCTCTAGAAACTTGATCGTGGATATTTTGCCTTCTAACAAAATCTCTATGTCTTAGGGTTAATACAATTGCGCCTATCATCGCAACAAGTAAGATAAAGCCTGCCATCTGGAACTGAAGAAAATATTCAGTATATATTAAGCTTCCTAATATCTCAGTATTAGTAAGATCTGTTTCAACAATTCTTCCTATTATTTTAAATTCTTTTGAGAAAATTTCGGGAGAATTCATCATTAGTATTATTTCAACAAAAAGGACACTTCCAACCAATAAACCAACAGGAAGATATTTTTTAGTTTCCTCTTTTATCGTCTCAGGATTAAAATCGAGCATCATTATTACAAAAAGAAATAAAACTGCTACTGCACCGACATAAACAATTACAATAATTAAAGCTAAGAATTCCGCTCCCGCTAAAAGAAATAAACCGGCTGCATTGATAAAGGAAAAAATAAGAAAAAGAATGGAATTAATAGGTTGTTTAGAAAAGATTACCATCAAAGCTGATGCAATAATCGTTAAAGAGAAAATATAAAAAAGTAATGCTGGAAACATATTAAAACTTTACCTATCGAAAAGGTGCATCCCTTTCTATATTTTTAACTAATGAAACTTCCCATCTATCTCCATTATCCATTAATTTCTCTTTACTGTAGAGAAGTTCTTCACGAGTTTCAGTTGCAAATTCAAAGTTTGGACCCTCAACAATCGCATCGACTGGGCATGCTTCTTGACACAATCCACAATAAATACATTTCACCATATCAATATCATAACGGATAGTTTTTCTTACACCGTCTTTATCGCGAGGACCTGCATCAATTGTTATAGCTTGAGCTGGACAAACTGCTTCGCATAATTTACACGCAATACATCTTTCCTCTCCATTTGGATACCTTCTTAAGGCATGCTCTCCTCTAAACCTAGGTGACAACTTACCTTTCTCATATGGATAATTGATGGTTGCTCTTTTTTTAAAAATAAAATATTTCATTCCAACAAAAAATGCAGTCAGAAAATCCCATTGAATATAAGTCTTAAAGATATTAATTAACCATTTCATTACAACACCTATGGAGCAATATTAAAAATTAATAAGAAACTAGAAGTTAAAACTACACACGCTAAAGATATAGGAAGAAAAACTTTCCAACCTAATCTCATCAATTGATCATATCTATATCTGGGAACCAAAGCTTTAACCATAGAGAAAAGATAAAAAATAAAAGCCATTTTTAATAAAAACCAAACTACGCCTGGAATTACTGTTAAAGGAAAAACATCAAAAGGGGGAAGCCAGCCCCCAAGGAATAAAATAGTTATCATGGCACACATTAAAAAAGTAGCTGCCAACTCTCCAAGGAAATAAAGCATAAATAATGAAGAGGAATATTCTGTTTGATATCCTGCCACTAATTCAGCTTCGGCCTCGGGTAGATCAAAAGGTGGCCTATTGGTCTCAGCTAATGCAGAAACAAAAAATACAATAAACATTGGAAATAAAGGAAAAATAAACCAAATATTCTTTTGGGCATTAACTATATCGCTTAAATTTAAAGATCCGACACATAAAAGAACTGTAATTATTACAAAACCAATAGAAACTTCATACGATACCATTTGAGCGGCTGATCTCATGGCGCCCATGAACGGATATTTAGAATTAGACGCCCATCCTCCCATAATTATTCCATAGACACCTAAAGACGAGACTGCAAAAATATATAAAATACCAACATTAATATCTGCAACAACCCAACCTTCTGCGAACGGTATAACCGCCCAAGACGATAAAGCAACAAAACAGGTTACTATGGGGCCAAGAATAAAAATCATCTTATTTGCCTTTTCAGGAATAATGATTTCTTTAAAAAGAAGCTTCAAAAGATCAGCACCTGATTGAAGCAAACCAAAAGGGCCGACTACATTTGGCCCTTTTCTTAACTGAACTGCAGCCCAAATTTTTCTATCTGCGTAAATACCAAAATATGCCATCAAAAGAACGGCGACCATTACTAAGGCTGATTGTAAAAATATAATTAGCAAAGGAAGAATATAATTCATAAAAAATAAAGACATTTTAAATATCTACTACCCCATTAGATGAAAAATTATTTCTATCACACAATATTTTTGAAGAACGAGTAATTGAATTTGTTAGCCAAAAACTCTCTATAGTATTGTAAAATTTATGTTCTTCTATTTCATTAAACTCTTGTACTTTTGGATTATCGCTAGAAATACAATTATCAATATTTGAAAGCTCAGGGAATAAACTAAAAATTTCATCTCTTAATTCGTCAAAATTATTAATTTGAAAATCAAGATTCATTTCTTTTGCAATAATTGAAATTATTTCCCAGTCTTCTTTGGCGCTACCGACTGGAAATGTTGCTCTAACAGACTCTTGAACTCTTCCTTCTGTATTGATGAATAATCCATTTTGTTCATTAAAAGACGGTGAAGGTAAAACTAAGTCTGCCTGATGAGCTCCATTATCTCCATGATGACCTTGATATATAACAAAACAATTAGAATCTTCATTTAAAAAGACTTCATCTGCACCCAACAAGAATAATGTTGAAATTTGTCCATTATTACAACCTTCAATAATTTGATCTAAATTTCTACCTTCTGGCCCAGGTAAGAAACCAATTTCCATAGCTCCAGGCCTGGAAGCTGCATTATGTAAAACATTAAAGCCATTCCAATTTGAAGATAAAAAATTATATTTATTTGCCAATTTAATAGTAAGGTTTAAAAAATCTTCCCCAGAGTCCCCTATTATAGCTCCTTGGCCAATTATCATTATAGGTCTACTCATTGATTCTAATTTTGAGCAAAAGACATGTGTTCCATCAATAAGTTCTTTAATAATACTAGGGTCATCTCCTAAAAAATCATAATCATAATTAAGGTCATTTTCTTTGCCCAGCAAACCTATCGAATAATCATTTTCTTTAGATTTACGTAACAATCTGGAATTAATTAATGCTGCTTCAAACCTTGGATTTGTTCCTATTAAAAGACAGCCATCAGATTCATCTATTCCAGAGAATTTAGTATTAAAAAGCCACCTCTCTCTTTCACCAGAAATTCTAGATCCATCTTGCCTGCATTCAATATTTTGAGATCCTAGAGAATCCATTAATTTTTTGAGTGAATATATAGATTCTATTGAACAAAGATCACCTGAAATAGAAGCTAATTCATCAGGTTTAGAACCTTTAAGCTTTTGACAAACTACATTAATCGCCTTTTCCCAACTAATCTCTTTAAATTTTCCATTTTCTTTTAAGTAAGGCTTGTCAATTCTTTGAAGTCCTAGGCCATCCCAGAAAAATCTTGTTTTGTCTGAAATCCATTCTTCATTAACTTCTTCATTAATGCGCGGCAGAACTCTCATTACTTTATTACCTTTAGTATCTATCCTTATGTTTGAACCTACAGCATCCATCACATCTAT
>JABHUT010000158.1 GCA_018658685.1 Alphaproteobacteria bacterium | reverse complement strand
TTATAAATAAGGACCTTACTGAAAAAGCATTAAATACATTGCACGATCATTTTGAATTAGGAAATACTACTAATTAATTAGTTTATGTAATATTCGGTGAGTAAGCACATGGAAAATTATTATTGGAGGAATATTGAGAGGCGAAAGAGCGATGTTATTTCTGTTGGGTCTTTACATATAGGAGGAGATTCTCCAATTTCTGTTCAATCTATGACCAATACAGATACTTCTGATATATCGTCTACCATAAATCAGGTTAAACAATTGGAAGATGCAGGTGCAGATTTAATAAGAATCTCATGCCCTGACGAGGATTCCACCAATGCTCTAAAGAAAATTATTCCTGAATGTAGTGTTCCAATAGTTGCCGATATTCATTTTCATTATAAGAGAGCAATTGAGGCTGCAGAGGCAGGTGCATCTTGCTTAAGAATTAACCCAGGGAATATTGGTAATATCTCTAGAGTAAAGGAGGTGATTAGTGCTGCCAAAGATAATAATTGTTCAATTCGTATTGGCGTTAATGCTGGCTCTTTAGAAAAAAATATTTTAGAAAAATATGGTAGCCCTTGCCCGGAAGCTATGGTCGAGAGTGCATTAATGCATGAAAGAATTCTTCAGGATCAATCTTTCGATCAGTACAAGATTTCAGTGAAAGCTTCTGACGTTCTCTTAACTATGGAGTCATATAGACAATTAGCGAAGGTTACCAAGGCACCACTTCATCTTGGAGTAACTGAGGCTGGAGGCCTGATGACTGGCTCAATAAAATCATCTATTGGAATTGGTCAATTACTGCTTGATGGAATTGGCGATACTATAAGAGTATCATTGTCAGCTGATCCAATTGAAGAAATCCATGTTGGGTATAATATTCTTAAAAGCCTTGGGTTGCGCTCTAGAGGAGTTACAATAATTTCATGTCCCTCATGTGCCAGACAAGGTTTTAATGTTATTGATACAGTAAAAATCTTGGAAGAAAAATTATCTCATATCAAACAATCTATAACACTTTCAGTTATAGGCTGTGTTGTAAATGGACCTGGCGAAGCCTTATATACAGATGTGGGATTTACTGGGGGAGGTAAAGATAGCGGTATGATATATATAAGTGGAAAGCAATTATCAAAGTTAGATAATAAAGACATGGTTGATGAAATTGTCGGGCATGTTGAAGAAAAAGCGCGCTCAATAGTCAACGAGGAAAAAATATGACAGCTATTCCACTAGATAAGATTGATAGTATCCTTAAAAAAGGGAAGAATCTTGAAGAACAGCTAGGAAAAGAAAATACCTCAGAAAAATTTGTGGAATTATCAAAAGAATATTCTGAAATTCAACCATTATATGAGTCTGTGGTTGAATGGAAAAATATATATTTAGAAATTTCTGATTTAAAAAATTTACTAGAAGAAGAAACTACTGATAAAGAGATGAAGGACCTTGCCTCAGAAGAATTAGACGAATTAGAAAAAAAAATTATTTCATTAAATGACGAAATTAAGATTCTCTTGTTACCAAAGGATAAGGCAGATTCAAGTGATGTGATTTTAGAAATCAGAGCTGGAACCGGCGGTGATGAAGCAGCTTTATTTGCGGGAGACTTATATAGAATGTACCAAAGGTTTTCAGATACTAATAGCTGGAAGACTGAAATTATATCTATTTCAGATGGTGATGTTGGAGGATTTAAAGAGGTAATTTTGTCTATAGTTGGTAATGGAGTTTTTTCAAAATTAAAATTTGAGTCTGGAGTTCATAGAGTTCAGCGAGTACCTACAACCGAATCAAATGGACGCGTTCATACTTCTGCTGCAACAGTTGCAGTTTTACCAGAGCCAGAAGATGTAGATATTGAAATTGAAGAGAAAGATATTCGGGTTGATGTATTTCGTGCTAGTGGACCAGGAGGTCAGTCGGTTAATACAACAGACAGCGCTGTAAGAATAACTCATTTATCCTCTGGCTTGGTTGTGACACAGCAAGATGAGAAGTCTCAACATAAAAATAGAGCAAAAGCCATGAAGGTTTTGAGAGCTAGGTTATATGAGGCAGAGAGATTCAAGCAGCAACAAGAAAGAGCCGCAGATCGAAGTTCTCAAATCGGCTCAGGTGATAGGTCAGAGAGAATTCGAACTTATAATTTCCCTCAGGGCCGCGTAACAGATCATCGCATTACACTCA
>JABHUT010000157.1 GCA_018658685.1 Alphaproteobacteria bacterium | reverse complement strand
GTGCAAAACAACAGGGTGAAATTTGCCTAAATAATTTAAAATTTCCATTATCCTATTTCATGTTTAGCATCAATTAATAAATTCTTGTTTTTTTCATCGTGTAGAGAATAATTAAATCCTTTTCTTAGACTATACCCAGCGTATTCTCCATTTTTATTTAGAGCTATAAACCCTACTTGAAGGTAATCCCACTCAGGTCCAGACTTATGTATTTTTGATATTCTTTTTACAATTGTTTTACATGCTTCTAAAGGTGAAGCACCTTGTCTCATTAACTCAACAACCATGGCGCTTCCAGAGGTTTTTATTATGGCTTCTCCTAATCCAGTAGCCGCAGCAGCCCCAACTTCATTGTCTAAAAATAAACCTGCTCCAATAATAGGAGAATCTCCAACTCTACCATGCATTTTCCAAGCTGCTCCGCTTGTTGTGCATGCGCCATAAAGGTCTCCGCTATCATCAATTAAAAGCATGCTAATAGTGTCGTGATTTTCAATATTAATAACTGGTTTATAATTTGAGTTTTCTTTCCATTTTATCCAGTCTTTTCTAGAATCATCGGTCAATAAATCTTCTTGTTTAAACCCTTTCGAAATTGCAAAATCTAAAGCTCCCTTACCTGAAAGCATAACATGTGGTGTATCTTCCATTACATGTCTTGCAACTGAAATGGGGTGTTTAATATTTTGCAAAAAACTTACAGAACCGCAATTACTATTTTTGTCCATTATACAAGCGTCTAAAGTGACTATTCCGTCTCTGTCGGGATATCCACCGTAGCCTACCGATCTTATTTGAGGATCAGCTTCCGAAACCATAACGCCTTGCTCAACTGCTGACAGTCCTCCTTTTCCATTTTTTAAAATTTCCCAAGCTTTTTGATTTGCCTCCAAACCGTGATTCCATGTTGATATAATTCTAGGATAGGTTTTTATAATATTAGCATTATTTAATTCATCACAACCTAAAAGACTAGAAACTCCTAAAGTTCCTAATGCAGATTTTTTTATAAAATTTCTTCTATTACTCATTTTTAAAAATTTAATCAATCATTCCAACCTCTCTGTTTTCTATGCCAATAACATTCGTTAAATCATCTCCGATTTCTTTTCTTTTACTATCAGCTAAGGCAATTATTTTTTTTGCTATTACTGGGAACTCATTAATAATGTTTATAGTTTCAGAGGGGTCTGTCTTTAAATTATAAAGCTCATTTTCTAAAAGATTCACGTACTCATACTTAATTGGTGAACCATCATCTCTGCCTGTCCTCCCATTTAAAGTCCTGTACCTGTGTGGAAAATACATTTTATAATCTCCATATCTAACTCCGTGAAGACTGTTTTTATGATAATAAAAAAACAATGCTTCGTGAGGGTCTGAATCTGTTTTCCCAGTTAAATTTTCCCATATATTTTTACCATCAATTTTGTTTTCTGATAAGCTTGCATTAGTAATTTTTGCAAAAGTAGGGAGCCAATCTATACCCATCAAAGGAGTTTTAACAACTGAATTAGGTTTGATTTCGTTTGGATACCAAACTATACAAGGTACTCTCTGTCCACCTTCCCATGTTGTCCCTTTTCCTTCTCTGTATATTCCAGTTGAACCAGCGTGCCCTCCATATGAAAGCCACGGTCCATTATCGGATGTAAAAACGACTACAGTGTTTTTATCTAAATTATTTTTCTTTAGCGTTTCCATTATAAGACCTAAAGAATGATCTATTTCTTCAATTACGTCAGTATATAATCCGTGATCAGATCTTCCCTTGAACTTTGAAGAAGCAAACAAAGGTACATGAGGCTGAGGATGTGCTAAGTATAAAAAGAATGGATTGTCTTTATTTTTTTCAATAAACGAAATACTTTTTCTAGTCAACTCCATTGTTAACTCAGATTGATCGGTTAAAATTTCAATAGGCTTGTCATAATCGTAAAGCATTAAATCAGGATAACTATCTGGATATTCTGCATGGAAAGGCCACATATCATTTGAATATAAAATTCCAAAAAAATCATCGAATCCATGATTTGTAGGTAAAAACTTTTTATTATCACCCAAATGCCATTTGCCATAAATAGCAGTATTATAACCCTTATCTTTAAACATTTCTGACATTAAATATTCACTAGGGTTAATTCCTTTTTTTGAATTAGGGCCAAGAGCTCCGCTAAACCCAATTCGGTTAGGATAGCTCCCAGTTAATATCGAAGCTCTTGAAGCTGAACAAACAGCTTGAGTTGAGTAATAAGAATTAAGAAGCGCTCCCTGGCTAGCCATCAAGTCAAGGTTAGGGGTATTAATCATTTTT
>JABHUT010000156.1 GCA_018658685.1 Alphaproteobacteria bacterium | reverse complement strand
TTTTCATTTAATGTTAAGGGTGGAAGATGTGAAACTTGCCAAGGTGATGGTGTAATAAAAATAGAAATGCATTTTTTACCCGATGTTTATGTTGAGTGTGATCAATGCAAAGGTAAACGGTATAACAGAGAAACATTAGAAGTTAAGTATAAAGAAAAATCTATTGCTGATGTTTTAAATATGACTGTTTCAGAATGTGCTGATCTATTCAAAGCTGTGCCTTTAATAAGAGATAAAATGGAAACATTAAAAAAAGTTGGCTTGGGGTATGTTAAAGTTGGACAACAGGCCAATACCCTATCAGGTGGAGAGGCCCAAAGAATAAAACTGGCCAAAGAATTAGCAAAAAAAGCAACAGGGAGAACTTTTTATGTACTTGATGAGCCAACTACTGGATTACATTTTGATGATGTTAAAAAGCTATTAGAGGTTCTTCATGAGTTGGTAGATAATGGAAATACTGTTGTTGTTATTGAACATAACTTAGATGTAATTAAAACAGCAGATTGGATTCTAGATATAGGGCCAGATGGTGGTGATAAAGGAGGAAAGGTTGTTTATGAGGGTGAGTTAGAGGGAATTATAAAAGAAAAAAAGAGTTATACGGGTCAATATTTAAAGAAAATGATATAAAAAAAGGGGCTAATAAGCCCCTTTAAAAATAATAATTTAATTAAATTAAAAAAGATTTTGTGCAGCTACCATAGAGAATAACATTGGGATACTCAACAAAGTGTTGGTTCTAGAGAAAAGCATAGCAGTTCTTGCTGAGGCTGCTTTAACGCTATCCTCAACTTTAACTATACCAAGAGCTTTCTTTTGATTTGGCCAAATTACAAACCAAACGTTAAACCACATAATAATTCCAAGCCACATACCTATACCTATAGCGATATGTTGAGGTAATCCATCACCTCTAAATCCTAAGGTCATTGCAGATTCCAAATAACCGTTTAAATAGCCAAGTATTAAACCAGTAGCTACTGTAGCCATTGCACCCCATCTAAACCACCAAAGTGCAGCAGGAGCTATAACTTTAGAAATAGCTGGTTTTTGGTCATCAGGGATGTTTGGCATATTTGGTATTTGAACGAAATTAAAGTACCAGAGTAATCCTATCCACATAATAGCAGACAAAACATGAAGCCACCTAAAAACAAAAGAGTAAAAAGCTTGATCTGTTAAACTAGAAGAATCGACTGAACCCCAGTTATAAAAAGTTAAAAGCATTAATAAAGTAAGTATTAAGCCAGAAATTATTGTATTTCTTAAAGATGATAAAATTGTACTCATATTAAACCCCTATTTATTAGAATCTATATTAATAGTTATTTATATATTATGAAAGACTAGTTATCGTTATTTTTTGACCAATCCCTTTTCACGCCCAAGTATAGAAGTAGTTGAGAGGCTATAAAGGTTGAAGAGTATGTTCCTATAAAAACTCCAATTATCATAGCCAAAGTAAATCCCTTGATAACTTCACCACCTAATAAATACAACGAAAATAAAGCAATAAGGGTTGTTAAAGAAGTTAAAACTGTCCTTGATAATGTTTGATTAATAGAGCTATTTATTAGCTCATATAGATCTAATTTTTTATATTTTCTTAAATTTTCTCTAATTCTATCATAAACGACTACAGTATCATTCATTGAATAACCAATTATTGTTAATAAAGCAGCAATAATTGATAAATTAAATTCAATTTGAAAAAATGAAAAAATTCCTATTGTAATAATAACATCATGTAAGAGAGCTAAAACAGCGCCTAGAGAAAATTGCCATTCAAACCTAAGCCAAATATAAAAAAGCATTAAACCAACAGCCACTATTATTGCTGTAATTCCTTTTTGTATAAGCTCTGAGCTAATTTTTGGACCAACAATCTCAACCCTCTGTATTTCACCAAAAGATTTTAATTCGTCAGTTACAAGGCTAAGTGATTTAGAGTTATTTTGAGATTTTTGAGTTTCAACTCTTACTAAAATGTTACTTTCAGACCCAAAATTTTGAATTTGAATATCGCCTAAGTCTAAAATAGACAGAGTTTCTCTTACCTTTCCAATATCAATTTTTGATGATGATTTAACTTCAATTAAAGTTCCACCCTTAAAATCAATACCAAAATTTAAACTAAAAAATAAAAAGGCCACAAAAGACAAAAAGCAAAGAATAGAGGAAAAGGCAGTACATAATTTCCTTAACTTTAAAAACTCAATTTTTGTATCTTTTTTAACTAATTTTAATGTTTTCATGTCTTTCTCAAATAGATAATTCGTTAGGCTTATTTTTTAGAAGCCATATTGATACAATAAGCCTGGTGATTATAAACGCTGTAAATACTGAAGTAACAATTCCTATCGACAAGGTTACAGCAAATCCCTTAACAGGGCCTGTTCCTAAAAAGAATAAAACTAATGAGGCTATAAGAGTAGTTATATTAGCATCAAGAATTGTCCCAAAAGATTTAGAATATCCAGATTCAACTGCAGCAAAAGGGCTTTTACCATTAAAGTATTCATCCCTTATACGTTCAAAAATTATTACATTTGAATCAACAGCCATACCTATTGTTAAAACAATACCAGCAATACCTGGTAATGTTAAAGTTGCTTGAAGAAGAGAGAGAACACCAATTATCATAACTATATTTAGAATTAAGGCAAAATTAGCATAAATACCAAAACGTCCATAACTTAGAATTATAAATATCAAAACTCCAACTAAGCCAACAATTGTTGCAAGTTTTCCAGATTTAATAGAATCTTCACCCAAACCTGGTCCAATAGTCTTCTCTTCTAATATTTCAAGAGGAGCTGGAAGAGCGCCCGCTCTTAATAAAATAGCTAAATTATTAGCCTCCTCAACACTAAAACCACCTTCAATTTGACCAGATCCTCCCAATATTGGACTTCGAATTACGGGGGCTGAAATTACCTTATTATCCAAAATAATTGCAAAAGGTTTACCCACGTTTCCAGATGTTGCTTTTGCGAAATATTTTCCGCCAACT
>JABHUT010000155.1 GCA_018658685.1 Alphaproteobacteria bacterium | reverse complement strand
TCAGGTATGATTGGACTTCCTCTTAGGCTTTTGACCAGGGAAGTATATGACAAATTAATTAAAGAAGTCGGACCTTCCAGAGTTGCCATGATAACTGGTGAGGAAAGAATAATTCCTCCTAATCCTCAGTACTGGGCCTGTACAGTTGAGTCTATGCCAACCGATAAGCCAGTAGATTTTTTAGCAGTAGATGAAATACAATTAATGGATGATCCTGAGAGAGGGCATATATTTACAGATAGACTCCTAAATGCCAGAGGTATGAGTGAAACATTATTCATGGGATCTAGCATATCAAGTAAAGTTATCAAAAAATTGGTTGGTGACGTTCGATTTCAAAACAGACCAAGATTCTCTCAACTTAAGTACACGGGCTATAAAAAAATTAGCCACCTCCCAAAAAGATCTGCAATAGTAGCGTTTTCAGTTCAATCTGTTTACGCCATAGCTGAGATAATAAAAAGACAAAAAGGCGGAGTAGCAATTGTTATGGGATCATTAAGCCCACAAACACGTAATGCTCAAGTCAGAATGTATCAAAATGGTGAAGTAGATTATATAGTTGCTACAGATGCCATTGGGATGGGTTTAAATTTAGATCTTAATCATGTTGCATTTGCTGAAACACAAAAATTCGATGGTGTAAATTATAGAAATCTTCACCCTCATGAACTTGCTCAAATTGCAGGCAGAGCAGGACGATATAAAAAAGATGGAACATTTGGAGTTACCGGAGAAGCTAATGAAATTGAAGAAGATGTTGTTTTTAGAATTGAAGAGCACAGATTTATTCCAATGGTATCAGCAAAATGGAGGAATAAAAAATTAGATTTTTCTTCATTAAGTAATTTAGTTAGTAGCTTGAAATCACTTCCATCAAAAATAGAATTGGGCGCATCAAGACAAGCAGACGACTTAAGGGCCCTAATAAGACTATCTCAGGATAATGAAATAAAGGAAACTGCGAATAATCCAAGTAGAATTAAGACTTTATGGGAAACCTCTCAAATTCCTGATTTTAGAAATATTAGCGAAGGTGAGCATACGAATATGATTTCATTAATCTTCAAAAAAATATGTGAAGAAGAACAGCTATCAGACGATTGGCTTAGAGAGCAAATAAGGCCGATTGAAAAGTATTATGGTGATATAAGTACATTATCCAATAGACTGGCTTATATAAGAACTTGGACTTTTATTTCACAGAAATCTAAATGGATTAAGAATCCAGATTATTGGCAAAAGAAAACTCGCCTAATTGAAGATAAGTTATCAGATGCCCTTCATGAAGCTTTAACTGATAGATTTGTTGATAAAGGTACTAATGGATTAAGATTAAAATATAAAGATAAGAAAGAAATTTTATCGGGAATAAATAGCGAAGGCGAAATAACAGTAGAGGGAAAGTACTTTGGTAGGTTCAAAGGACTAAAATTTATATCAGAAAAAATTGGATCTGAATCCTACATGAAGTATATAATGTCCTCACTCTCAAAAACTATAGAGGAAGAAGTGACTAAAAAATCTTTGAAAATCATTTCGTCAGAGTTAGAAAACTTATCACTGGAATCAGATCTATCTATTTATTTAAAAGATGAAAAAATTGCCTCACTAAAGCCTGGTAATGTCCCTCTGAGGCCAGAAGTATCTATATTATATGACGAACCACTAGATAAGAAAATAAAATTAAACTTAGAAAATAGTATCAAGGAATGGCTTAATTCTTATATTGAGCTAACGCTAAAAGAAATTTTTTCTTTAACTGAATCTGGAGATATGCAGCCAGGAGCAAAAGGAATTGCATATCGTTTGACAGAAGAATTAGGATTAATCAAAAGAGATAAGATAGAAGAAGAAATAAAATTATTAGATAAAAAGTCTAGGCAAGAATTAAGGCGTATTGGAGTTAGGATAGGAAAATTTTCTATTTTCTTTCCAGCAACGGTGAAGCCAAAGGCTACCGAACTTTTGGTTTCACTTTGGATAAATTTTTCTGGAAAAAAATATAGCTCAAAAGATATAAAAAAAATAAAAGAGAACTTACCTAGACCAGGAATAACATCCTGTGAAATTAATAATAATATTTCTCATCAAATATACAAAGTTTTGGGCTATCTACCTTTTGGAAAAATGATAATCAGGGCAGATATCATAGAAAGACTAGATAAATTAATTTATGACGAAATTGAAAAAGATAAAAAGCAACACAGCTTTATTATAACCGACGAAATGATTGCACTATTGGGGTGTTCAAGAGAAAATATAAGGTTTGTTATAAAATATTTAGGATTCACTGAATATAAAAAGAAAAGCAAAATTCTGTCTAATGAAGAAGAAAATAAAGCTGAAACAAGGTATGTAAAAAAATATACTCGCAAGCCCTATAATCAAAAAAAATTATCGAAAAATAAAAAAGATAGTATTAAAAATAATAATTCCAATATCTTTTCAGAAAATAAGGAATTAATGAGTTTAAAAGAAAGATTATAGCTTGAATAAAGTAAGAAATACTAAAAGTGAATCAACAATTGATGAGCAAAGAATAGATAACTGGCTATTTAGATCTCGTATAATTAAATCGAGAGCAAAAGCTCAAAAAGTTATTTTTGATGGCAATGTAAAAATTAATAAAATAAAAATCTCAAAATCGTCAACAAAAATTAAAGTTGGTGATATAATAACATTAAATAAAATCACTAATATCATTATATTTTCGGTAGAAAGTTTTGCAAATAATCGACTAAGTGCTAAAGATGCAATCAAACTTTATAAAGAAATTAAAACAGTCTAAGGATTCAAGGATTAAATGCTAAAATTTTTAAAAAATCTATTCGGCAAAAAAGATTCCGATAAAGAGAATAATAAGTCTGAGACTTATAAAGATTTAGAAGATTATGATGTAATTGAAGCAGTAGCAGTAATGCTATTAAGGGCTGCTAATATAGATGGCCATAAAGATGAAAAAGAAATACTTCTAATTAAAAAATTGCTTAATGAACAATTCAATCTTAATCCCAGTGAGGTAGACTTATTAATCTCATCGTCCAGCGAGAAAGAAGAAGAGTCGGCAGATCTTTATAAATGGTCAAAAATTATTAATGATAATTATAGTAAAGAAAAAAAGAATATTGTTTTTGGTTTAATGTGTGAAATTGTAAATGCAGATGATGTAATTGATCCTTTTGAGTCGAATTTTATAAGACGATTATCGGGCTTATTATATATATCAGATAAAGAAGCTGGAATGATTAAAAAGAAAATTCTAGGAGCCAAAGAAAAATAATGACATATGTTGTTACAGAAGAATGTATAAAATGTAAGTTTATGGATTGCGTCGATGTATGCCCTGTTGATTGTTTTTATGAGGGTGAGAATATGCTAGTAATACACCCAGACGAATGTATTGATTGCGGAGTATGTGAGCCAGAATGTCCAGCTGATGCAATCCACCCCGATACTAAAGAAGGTACCGAAAAATGGTTAACAATAAATACAAAATATGCTGATATATGGCCAAATATCACTGTAATGAGGGAAGGCCCAGAGGACGGGGAGAAATTTAATGGTGAAGAAAACAAATTTGAAAAATATTTTAGCGAAAACCCTGGTGAAGGTGATTAAGCCATAATACCTTGTAAAAGTTAATTAATTCTGATAAACGCTGTGCTCAAACTTAAAAAAGTTAAGGATATTTCTTATGAGTGTAGTAAAAAAGAAACAAACTAAAAAGCCCAAAACAAAATCACCAAAAGCTTCAGAAAAAAAGATAGTTAAAAAACAACTAAAAAAATCTTCTACAGAGAAAAAAACATCAGCTACTAAGAAAAAAACTTTGCCGAAAAATAAATCTTCAGCCAAAGAATCTAAGCCCACTGTCAGCAAATCAAAGGTATCAGAAAAAAAATTGAAAGATGGTTTCCTTCCTGATCAATATGTTGTTTATCCATCTCACGGGGTTGGAAGAGTGATTGAAATTGAAAAAAGAGAAATTGCTGGTCAGATGCTCGAAATGTATGTCATTGAATTTGAAAAAGAAAAAATGACACAAAGAGTCCCTATCGAAAAAATTAAAGAAAATGGCGTTAGAGAAGTTTCGACTAAAAATCAGCTTAAAGAAATATTTGAAATCTTAACTGGTAAAGCAAAAATAAGAAGAACAATGTGGAGCAGAAGAGCGCAAGAATATGAAGCAAAAATTAATTCTGGTGATATTAAGTTATTAGCTGAAGTCGTAAGAGATCTTTTTAGGAGCGATAGCCAACCTGAACAATCCTATTCAGAAAGACAGCTTTATGAAGCGTCTAGAGAGCGTCTAGCCAGAGAAGTAGCGGTTATAGAAAAAACCGATGAACAGAAAGCTATTGAAAAAATGGAAACAATACTTAATAATTCAAATGGGAGAAGTGATGATCTGGAGTCTGAAGAGGCTAGCTAAATTCATCAAGCATAATTTAAATATAGAAATCATTTAATAAGGTTCTTTCATGGCACATCAAAAAGAAAAATTGGTCGGCTTAGCAAAAAGGTTGTTAAACCATAATCTTAATGGAACGACTGATCAAGCTGATGAAATTATGATAAAACCTGTATCAGATTATACCGATGATAATCTCATAAAGTCAGAAGTTGATAAAATTTTCTATGATCACCCTGTTCCAATAGCCTTAAGTTCAGAATTAAAAGAAAACAATTCGTACAAAGCCACCAAGGCCATTGATACTCCTGTACTAGTAACAAGAGATAATAATGGAGTTATAAGGGCTTTTATAAATATATGTAAGCATAGAGGTGCTCCTGTATGTCCAGAGGGCATTGGAATTAAATCTAGGTTTAATTGTACTTATCATGGCTGGATGTATGATAATTGCGGTCAATTAGTGAATATCTTTAAGTCAGATACATTTGGCGACATTGATACAACAAAAATTAAATTAACAGAGTTATTTTGTGAAGAAAGGTCTGGATTTATCTGGGTATGTCTAAATCCAGATATTAAATATAATCTTGATGAGTGGATGAGTGGATTTGATACAGAGCTGGATGATATAGATTTAAAAAACTGGCACCTTTTTTCAACTATAAAACTAGATGGTCCAAGATGGAAAATCTGCTGGGATGGATATCTAGATGGATATCACCATCATATGGTTCACCCTGAAACAGTTGGAAAAAATACTATAGTTAACCTTATTGCGCATGACACTTTTGGTCCACATCAAAGATTTGCTTTTGGACTAAAAAATATCAATGAACTCTCAAATATTGAAGAAAAAGATTGGGAGCCTGAAAATCATATAAGGCTAATTCACTCAGTTTTTCCAAATGGGTCAGTTTCAGCAATTCAAAACCAACACTGCTTAGTAAGCATAGTTTTCCCAACACCTGATTTACAAGGAACTATTACTAATCAATATATTTTGTGCCTAAAAGAACCAAAGACAGACAAAGAAATAAAAGAAGCAAAAGATTTTGCTAAATTAGCTACAGTAGCTATTGAGGAAGAAGATCATCCAATGAACTTTATGATACAAGATACTATAAATTCCAAGGCTAATACTGAATTTATGTTTGGGAAAAATGAACCAATTCAACAACATTACCATCAATGGATAGATAAGTTATCAAATCAACATTAATTAATTGATAAAGTTATACTTGACTATCATATTATATTTTCTAAAAATAGAAT
>JABHUT010000154.1 GCA_018658685.1 Alphaproteobacteria bacterium | reverse complement strand
TTATCTGACATATTTAAATGTGGGGTAAGTTTGTAAACAGCCTTTTCTTGAGTTCTTTGGTTTATAATTTGTACCTCAATATTTAAATAAGGTATGAAACCTCCCTCCATTGATCCCCTAGGTCCATCAGAGGACCATGTAACCAAAGCCTCTATATGAATATCCGAGTCTTTTTCTTCTAAATGAAATTCTTTTGGTTCAATATTATCTTTAATCGCAGCTTCGAAAACTAAATTAATACCTGGTGAAATCTTCTCTTCGCCAATAACCATCTCATTCGCTTTAGCAAGAGTACCTAAAACAATTATTACAAAGAAAATTGAAATTCTTAATAAATAAAAACTGATATCATTTTTCTTCTTCAATTTTTCCATTCTTAAGCCTTATTATTCTATCAGACATAGATAATGCATCTTCTATATTATGAGTAACCAAAATACATGTTGTCTTATTTTTTTTTATTATTTTTTTTGTCTCCTCTCTTAATTCCTTCTTTAAATCATCATCAAGAGATCCAAATGGTTCATCCATTAGTAAAATTTTAGGATTAGGCGCTATCGACCTTGCAATAGCAACCCTTTGCTGCTCTCCTCCAGATAAATTATTGGGATAAGAGTTTGCATATTGATCAACCTTAAAAAGTTTTAAAAATTCTAACGCTTTATTTTTTCGACTATCATTATCTCCACGAATACCAAATTTTACATTATTTAAGATCGACAAATGAGGAAAAAGCACTTTTTCTTGAAGAACTAAGCCTAAACCTCGTTTGTTTGGCGGAATATAAACTTTTGAACTTGATACAGTTTTCTTATAAATTTTTATTTGCCCTTGATATAACCTCTCTAAACCAGAAATTAGCCTTAAAAGAGTTGTTTTACCGCAACCAGAAGGTCCTAATATTGATAAAATTTCTCCTTCAAAAATATTTAGATCAATACCATTAAGTATTAAATTATTATGGTTATATGCATATTTTAAGCTCGAAACTTTCAAGCTAGATATTCTTGACATGAACCTACCCTAAGTAATCAAGTTTAAATATAACTTGATTGATAATTACAATTGAAAGAAATTATAAACTTTTCTATCATATTATTGTATTGATCATTATTAATTAATAGACTAAATATTTATCATATTAAGAATGATTATCAATATCAAATAATTAGGAGACTTTCCATGAATGAGTTTATTATTACTTTTAGAGAGTGCCTAGAGGCATCTTTAATTATCGGTATAATTTATACGGTACTAGATAAAAATAACTTACATCAGGAAAAAAAAATTCTTTGGTACGGGGTTTTGGCCTCTCTTGCTGCAAGTATAATTGTAGGCATAGGACTTGCATCAATTAACGATGTTGTAGGAAATACCTCTTTTGAAAAATTATTTGAAGCAATATTTATGTATATAACTGCAGGTATTTTATTCTACGTTATCTTTTGGCTAGCAAGACATGTAAGTGATAGAAAAGAAATAGAAAGTTCAGTTAAAACAGCTGTTGCGGGATCTAGTTTGGCTTTATTTTTATTAGTATTTTTTGCCATTCTTAGAGAAGGGTTTGAAACTGCTTTATTTCTAATTGCCAGCCTTACTAATACAGGAACATTTTCATACTTTGGATTTTCTATTGGAATATTTTTTGCTATTTTAATAGGCTATCTTGTTGTTATTCAGGGGAGAAAAGTTGATCTTAGATCATTCTTTAAAGCAACAACATTACTTCTTGTTTTCTTTGCCTCTGGAATGGTTGCTTATGGAACTCACGAAGGAGAGTCTTACTTGGTAAAGAGTGGTCAATTAGAGAAATCTAGTATTGTAAGAGTCTGGGATATTCATCCGCCCTTAAAGACTTTAAAACCAGATACAAATGAAATATTTTATTCATACAGCACATCGGACGATAAATATTATCATATAATTCACGATAAAGGATCTATAGGTGTCTTTCTAAAAGGTTTCTTTGGTTATAATAGTAATCCCAACTGGGTTGAGTTTATGTTATGGGTATTATCATTATTATTTGGACTTAGAATGTGGTCCACTTTTTATAATGTAGGAAGAAAAAATACTTAATATAACTTTATTAAAATAGCTCTTTGAAAATCAAAAATATTCTAATTAAAGTTAATAATAATTCTCTTTTAAAAGTTATTTTTATCGTCTAATTTTGATTTAGATTATTGAGAAGGTTTCTTGGAAAAAATACTGTCATATAAAACATTAGTTGATGATACTGGTAAGCGTATAGATCAATTTTTAGCCAGTAAGGAACAAGATATTAGCAGAACAAGAATAAAGAACCTTATACTTGAGGGGGCTTTAAAACTAGACAATCAAGTAATTAACGACCCTTCTTATAAGATAAAAGAAAATGATATTTATACACTTTTTATTCCAGAGGCAAAGGATCCAACTCCAAAGGGAGAAGATATTAAATTAAAAATTATTTTTGAAGATGAAAGCATAATAGTCATTGATAAACCAAAGGGGTTGGTCGTTCACCCTGCTCCAGGAAACCAAAGTCAGACACTTGTAAATGCTCTAATTAATCACTGTGGAACAAGCTTGTCGGGTATAGGTGGTGAAAAAAGACCGGGAATAGTCCATCGCTTAGATAAGGACACAAGCGGTTTAATTGTTGTCGCTAAAAATGATAAATCTCATAATGGATTATCAGAACAATTTAAAAATCATGGTAAGGATGGAAGATTAATTAGATCTTATAAAGCTATTGTATGGGGTGTACCAAGATTTTCTTCTGGTAAAATTTCAACTCTTCTAGGAAGGTCAGCTAAAAATAGAAAAAAAATTACAGTCTATGATGATGAGAAGCCAGGAAGAAAATTAGCTATTACTCGTTGGAAAATTATAAAAAAAGATAGCGTTAATAATATTTCTTTAATTGAATGCAAATTAGAAACGGGGAGAACTCATCAGATACGGGTTCATTTAGACCATCTATCGCACCCTGTAATAGGCGACCCCTTGTATGGACAGGGATATAAAACAAGAATAGAAAAACTAGATGATAAAATGAAGAAATTAGTAAAAAATCTTAATAATAAACAAGCCTTACATGCAGAGCAGTTAGGGTTTGAACATCCGATTTCAAAAGAAAACCATATATTTCAATCAGATCCACCCAAAGAAATGCTAGATATAATAAAATTAATATAAAGCTCCCCCTTTACACATACGTCAAACATAACCATATAATAACTATTAAATTAAAGGAAAAAATATGAATCTTCCTGTTTTATCAGGTGATATTGGATTAAAAAATTACCTTGAAGAAATAAAGAAATTTCCGATGCTTAGTGCGGAAGAAGAGTATACGCTGGCTAATCGTTGGCAGGTTCATAAAGATACTAATGCTGCGCATCAATTAGTAACAAGTCACCTTAGGTTAGTTGCAAAAATTGCTATGGGCTATAAAGGTTATGGCCTTCCTATAACTGATATTATTTCAGAGGGCAATATCGGATTAATGCAGGCAGCACAGAAATTTGATCCTGAAAAAGGCTTTAGGTTAACAACTTATGCGATGTGGTGGATAAAGGCAGCAATGCAAGAATATATTCTCAGGTCATGGTCTTTAGTAAAAATAGGAACAACAGCAGTTCAAAAAAAGTTATTTTTTAACCTTAGAAGTGCAAAAAATAGAATACAAGCTTACGAAGAGGGTGATTTAAAGCAAGAAAATTTAGAGAAAATATCTAATCAACTTAATGTTCCCGAAAAAGAAGTTATTAATATGAATAGAAGACTATCCGGAGGTGATCCTTCCTTAAATGCCTCTATAAAGACAGATGGTGAACAAACAGGAGAATGGCAAGACTGGCTTGAATCTGACGAGCCAAATCAAGAAGAAACTTATTCTGAAAGAGAGGAAGAAAACCTGAGGAAAGAGATGATTAATGAGTCTCTCCAGGTATTAAATGAGAGAGAGCTGGACATTATTCAAACTAGAAAGCTAAGTGATACACCAACAACTCTTGAAGACCTGAGTGAAAAATACAATATTAGTAGAGAAAGAATCCGACAAATAGAGGTTAGAGCATTAGAAAAAGTAAAAGAAGCACTCGAACAAAGTATGAGTGAAAGGAACATTATTGATATTTAAATATCGTTTATCAAAAACCACAATTCATCCAATATTCCAAATAAATCATCGAAGAAGTTATCTTTTGTTTTTGAAAGTCTAGTATATTTTTTATCGAAATCAGCATGGCCATATGCGGAGTACTCCCAATCAAGGATTCTCAATCCATTATTTGTTTTTATTATATTTAAAGAGGATAAATCATGGTGGCACAGAACTGGTTTCCAGTCTTGATTCTGAAAGTCTTCTAGGTAAGGGTAAAAATTATCTAATTTCTTTAATAATCTCAAATCTATATGAGAGTTTTTAGAAATAAATATTTCATATTTTTTAAAATGTTCTAAGTAATTAAACTTAGGAATATTGATTTTTATTTTCTGATATTTATCAATCATATCATTTAAATACTTATTATCTTGGCAAGAGATTTTATCTAATGATAAAGGCGTTCCTTTAATAAATTCAGTAATCAAAAAATTATATTCTTGATCACAATAAACAACTTTGGGTCCAATAGATTTATCTTTAATAGAATTAAGTATTTTTAATTCTCTCTGACGGTCAATATTGTAGTTATGAGATTTTTTTGAATTTAAGCGTAAAACATATTTTTTTAAATCATCCTCAATTAAAAAACTTTGATTTGTTTTCCCAGAGGTTAATTTCTTAAATTTAATATTTCTCATATCAAGCCCAAAATCAGGGCAATCGTTTAAAATTTCTTTAATATAATTATAGCTGTTCATAATAAGATTTACGCCACTCAAAATAACCTAAAATAGAAATTACTTGATAACTCAATAACAATAAAACAGTTAAATAAAGCTCTCTATCTAAATTAAGAAAAATACCAACACTATTAATAACAATCCAGTAAAGCCAATTTGATAATATCTTTTGAGTAACCATATAGGTTGTTATTACAGACGCCCATGTCGTAAAAGAGTCTAAGTATGGCCTAACTGCATCCGAATGACTTAAAAAGTAACCTGAAGAAAAAGATAGAAGAATAATTAATGATATTATTAATATATGCTTATTAACTGACCATATTGTTATTGATTTGTGCTTTTCTTTACTTCCATTT
>JABHUT010000153.1 GCA_018658685.1 Alphaproteobacteria bacterium | reverse complement strand
TGTTTGTCTATTTGGCCTTCAAAAGTATCATAATACGAAGTTGAACTTGTTTTAAGTTGTCGAGATTTCTTCGCAACACTTATCTTTCCATCTTTTATTTCTAATATACCTCTACCTAAATCTATAGACCCTTCAGAAGAATTAAAGCGGTCCAACGTGAATGAATAAGATCCATCAAATGCATTAGATACCTCGCTGACTTCTTTGACTGACTCAAGAGGCTTGGCAAGATTAATAGTTGTAGCTTCTTCTAGGAGCATGAAAGCCTTAAAGGAATTTTTAAAAGCAGTCTCACCCCATATCTTCTTATCTTTTATCGATCCATTAAATTCATAAGATTCTGGTGCATTTTTTCCATTTAAAACATCGAGCGTCATAGATGCAGAAACTTTTCCTTTCTCATTAATTTGGCCACTAAAAGTGTCATAGAAATCTGTTGAACCTGTTTTGAGTTCACGATTGTCTTTTTCTATCATTACTTTACCATTACTAATATTAACAAAACCACTCCCAACTCTCTGATTATCTTCATTATCAGAATATCTAAATACATCAAAACTATATCGTCCATCAAATAGTGGGCTACTTTTGTTTTCTTCGGTAAGAACTACCTCTAGTTCACCATGTTCTTCCAACACCACTTTCTCTTCCGAATTTAAAGCTATTTTATTTATTACTATGCTGTTATTATCTAACTGCTGAATAAGCTCACCAGTATCATGATTGAATTCGAAGTAATAAGGCTCAAAATTAAAATCAAAAATAACAATCTTATCTTTATCAAGCATCACTTTATAAGGAAAATGGTTTTCTGAAACATTTTCTTTTTTAAACTTACCTGAGTTCATAATTCTTAAATTTTTGCCATCTTTTATAAGTGTTGAAAAACCCCAGCCTTGGTGGTTATTACTTGTAAGTAGTAGAAATTTATCATCAAACTCGATGAGATGATGAATCATGGAAAAGTCATTACTCCATGGATCACCTCCGCATTGATTGGCTTTTTTAATAGGCATTTGAATTAGGTCAAATGTTGAGAAAGAACCGCTTCCATTATTTCTAAGAATGCTAGGAGCATGGCTACAACCATTTGTGCCAATAAGTAAATCAAGATAACCATCGGAGTCCAAGTCTGCAAGCTCAAGATAATTTGTGTGATGTTCGATTTGAATAATGCCTTGATTTTTAAAATTTCCATTTCCATCATTAATATAAATGACTGACCTATCTACATAGGAAATGATAAAGTCCTGGTCGCCATCATTCTCTATATCACCAGCAGTTATTCCATGTGCTTTATCTAATATGCCAAATTCAACATGTTTAAATTTATCGCCTGTGCTCATAAAAAGATGACTTTGATAAGACGGTTTGTAGCTATAAGGTGGATTGTCCCAACCAGCTTCAGCAATAATATAATCATCAATGCCATCACCATTAAAATCTGCAATACGAATCATGCGAGCATTTTTTACATAAGGAGCATTTCCACTTACAAAAAATTGACCAGCATCTTTTGGCCCTTGGGCCTTTCCATTTTCATCAGTCAAAAAAGCTACAACTTGAAATACAATGTCTCCACTTACACAACCCTCTCTGCTGCAGTTCTTATATATTTCGCTTGAATTGTCCTTTTTCACCTGAGTAAAGCCATACAAGAAAACAAGCCAATCTTTATCACCATCATGGTCTAAGTCAATACTGATAAAGTCTTCAACTAAAGCTGATGGATTGTTTTGTCCGATCCATCCAACTTTTTCACTAATTTCAACTGTATCAAAGTATAGTTTAGCACCCCACTTTTCTTTGTCTGGAAACTCTGAAACCCTTTTCTTTTTGAACAATTTATTTAACTCAGGTATCCCATCAAGTTTACTTATTTGAAAAGCTTCTCCTTTTCCTTGAATTTTTGCTATTCGCATTCTTGTATCAAGTAATTTAGCATAAGCAAAATAAAATGGGGGTTCTGAGTGATACTTGTTGTTGTGGGTATAAGTACCTTGCGATATTGGTGAAATTATATTTTCATTAATTTGTTCGGATGCTGCATTATTAATATTATCATTTCCACCACCACAGTTGAATACAAAGTAAGTACCATCCTCTGAAATACTTTTGACTGGCTCACTACCATCTGGGCATGACCCGGCATATGCCTGGATTGAAGAAAGGGTTAGGATTAAAACTAGGAAGATTTTTTTCATAAAATAATTATATTTCATTCTGAACTCTTATTTATCTTTAAAAAATATAATTTTCAATTCAAGTAGAAAAACTCAAACTAAAGCTGCAGTAAAAAAATTGTCATGTCTATTTTTATAAGTAACAAATGATTATATAACCCATTCTTGTAAATAATATTTATAATCTCTGTATACATAACAAAGACC
>JABHUT010000026.1 GCA_018658685.1 Alphaproteobacteria bacterium | reverse complement strand
TATGGCTGAAATAAAAAACCAAAAAAGAGATACAATTAATTTGGGTAATTTATCAGCTGAGAGAGATTGGGGTTTTGCTGGTGATTATGTAGAGGCAATGTGGCTTATGCTTCAAGAAGAAAAACCTAATGATTATGTTATCGCTACCGGCCAAACCCACAGTGTTAGAGATTTTACAGAAAAAGCTGCAAAAGCTATTGGTATTGACCTTGAGTGGGATGTTAATGGATCAAATGAAAAAGGCTTATGTAAAAAAACAGGAAAAATTATAATTAGTGTTGATGAGGCATTTAAAAGGCCAGCTGAAACTGATCATCTTTTAGGCGACTCTTCCAAAGCTTATAGAGAGTTAGAATGGAAGCCATCTGTAAATTTTGAATCTCTGGTTGAGATGATGGTCAATCACGATATAAAACGAGTTGAAAAAGGCTTGGTCTGGTTTTAAGTGACTACCTTTTTTCTAATAACTCATTAAAAGCTTGGTCATATTGATCTTTCATAGTTTTAACTAAAGAATCTACTGATGGCGCATCAGTTATGCCACCTATTCCTTGACCTGAACCCCATATATCCTTCCATGCCTTTGTTTTCATATTGCCGCCAGAACCAAAATTCATTTTAGACTTATCTGCGCCCGGAAGATTATCAGGATCTAAGCCCGCTTTAGCAATTGAAGGTTTAAGATAGTTCCCATTAACTCCAGTAAATAGGGAAGAGTAAACAATATCATCTGCCGCAGATTCAATCAGCATATCTTTGTATCCTTTATCTGCATTTGCTTCCTCAGTTGCAATAAACCTTGTTCCTAAATATGCAAGGTCTGCCCCCATAGCTAAGGCACCTGCTATTGAATGTCCGTCACCAATGGATCCGGATAATAAAACTGTTCCGTCAAACCATTCCTTAACTTCACGAACTAAAGAAAAAGGAGAAAGACTTCCAGCATGGCCACCTGCTCCCGCGCAAACTAAAATCAGACCATCAACACCTTGCTCAGCAGCTTTTTTTGCATGTTTTACATTAATAACATCATGAAAAACTACACCGCCGTAACTATGAGCGGCTTCAACAATTTCCAGAGGAGGGCGAAGACTTGTTATTATAATTGGAACCTCATGGTCAACGCATGTTTGCATGTCATCCATAAGCCTATCATTTGATGCATGGCAAATCTGATTTACTGCATAAGGTGCTGAGGGAGAGTCAGGATTTTCTCTGTCATATTCGGCAAGCTCTTCCTTTATTCTAGTCAACCATTCTCCTAACATACTTTGCGGTCTAGCATTAAGCGCTGGAAATGAACCTACAATTCCAGCCTTACATTGGGCTATTACAAGTTCTGGGCCAGAAACTATAAATAAAGGTGCTCCAACTACTGGTAACCTTAACTTTCCTTCTAATGATGGTACAAGAGTCATAAACAAATCTCCTAAAATTTTTTAAGCATAATAATCATAAATTTAATAATTGAAACATTCTTTTTTAAATGAATAATAAGGATGTGAGGTATGAAATAAAAAATAATAATTCTTCGCTTGGAATCGAGATCCTTGATTTTGATTACAATGATATTTTTGATAAAAAAAGAATAGAGGAGTTAAGGAATCAATGGCTTAAATATTCAATAATAATATTTAAAAACCTAGAGCTAAATCATCAGCAGCTAGAAAAATTTAGTTTAGCCTTCGGTGATTTTGGAGATGATCCTTATATACATCCAATTGTTGGCCACAAAAATATTATAGAAGTAAAAAGAGAGGCAAATGAAAAGGCACAGCCCTTTGGTGGCTCTTGGCATTCTGATTGGTCTTTTCAGGAATGCCCTCCGTCAGCAACGTTGCTGCATTCAAAAATTATTCCACCTATTGGAGGGGATACTTTTTTTATTAATACTCATAAAGCATATAATGATTTAACAAATGATATTAAGAACAAGATAGATAGCTTGATAGTCTCTCATAGTGCTATTAGACCTTATGCTGATGATGGTTTTTATGCTTTAGAAAAAGATAAAGATCGTTCTATGAAAATTAAACCTTCTCCTAAGGCAAAGGAATTTATTTTACACCCTTTGGTTAGGACTCATCCTGAAACTAGAAAAAAATCTCTTTTTATTAATCAAGTTTATAGTATCGCAGTTGAAGGTATGAATGAAAAAGATTCTAATGAGCTTTTAACGTTTCTATTTTTACATATGGATCAAGATAAATATATCTACAAGCATAAATGGCAAGAAAATATGCTGGTAATGTGGGATAATCGTTCTGTCAATCACTGTGCGCAAGGAGGCTATCAAGGCTATCAAAGGTTACTTCACAGAACAACTTTAGCTGGCGATAGGCCTTTTTAATAAATTATGACTCCATAAAATAAATGCATAAGTAAAGGCAACTTCTTTAATCTGATTATACCTTCCTGCCATACCACCATGTCCTGCCTCAGTATATGTTTTTAAAAACAAAGGGTTTGTGTCTGTCTTTTTATCACGAAGTTTTGCTACCCATTTAGTTGCCTCCCAGTATGTTACTCTAGGATCAGTTAATCCTGACGTTACAAGCAGCGTTGGGTAATCTTGTTCTTTAATATTATCATACGGTGAATAAGAGGAAATATATTGAAAGTCTTCAATATTTTTAATTGGATTTCCCCACTCCTCCCATTCAGGGGGTGTTAATGGAAGTGTGTCATCTAGAATCGTATTTAAAACATCGACAAAGGGAACTTCAGCAACAGCTGCCTTAAAAATATCAGGCCTTATATTTAATGTAGCTCCAACAAGAAGGCCACCAGCACTACCTCCGTGAATTGAAATTTCTCCTGAAATTCTTTCTTTTTTTAAATACAATGCTGAGCAGATAAAATCTTCAAAGGTATTAATTTTCTTTTTCTTTTTACCATCTTGATACCATTTTTTTCCTTTATCCATGCCTCCTCGTATATGGGCTATGGCATAGACCATACCTCGATCAATGAGAGATAGCCTAGATGCTGAAAAGCTCGGTGGTATTGAAATTCCATAAGACCCATAGCCATATAATAATGTGGGAGAGTTTTCAGGGGTATCTTTTCTTTTTACTAATGAAATAGGAATTTTTTCGCCATCTTTTGATTTTGCAAATATTCTTTTCGTAATATAATTATCTTGATTATGACCTGATGGTATTTCTTGTTTTTTTAGAATTACTTTTTCTTTTTTGATGAGATTATATTCATATATTTCTTGTGGCGTAGTCATGGATGAGTAATAAAT
>JABHUT010000152.1 GCA_018658685.1 Alphaproteobacteria bacterium | reverse complement strand
TTAAAATTTTGATCTTAAGCCTATAAACCCTGATCTTTGCGGAGTCCCATAACCAAAAATCTGTTGATATTCTTTATCTAGTAAATTTTCAACGCGTAAATAAAGTTCGTGAGTATCTGTAAGCCTATACGAACCATTTATGTCAAAACGAATCCAAGAATCGATTTTTCCATAGCTACTGGATTCGGATCCATTGTACCTTGCTATTATGGATCCGGAATAACTCTTATTTATTTTATAAATTAGGCCAGCCTCTCCGGAATCTTTAGCCACATAAAAAAGCGGAGACCCGTTTCCGTCAACTGAATCAATATAAGAGTAGTTAAAATACAAACTCATGGGTTTTGAAATTTGATAATTTAAAGCAACCTCAAATCCTTTAGAATTTACTCTGTCTATATTCTCATAACCTCCAACTCCAAATGAAAAGTTTATTTGATCATTAATGTCTTGATCAAAATAAGTAACGCTAAAATTACTATTCATTTCGTTCAAAAAAAGTTCAAATCCAAAATCATAAGATGTTGATGTTTCTGGTTTTATTAAGCTATTTGCACTTTTGGCACCACAACAAAAATATGTTGATTGGAAAATAGTTGGAACCTTAAAACCCTCTCCCCAGCTCGACCTAATAATTAAATTATTGGATGGTTTAAAGGTACCGCTTATTCTCCTTGTTGTTTTTGAGCCAAAACCCTTATGGTTGTCATTCCTTATTCCTGTAGAAATAATAATTTTATTGGTAAGCCTAAATTCATATAATAAAAAAGAACCATCTATAGTAGAGTCAACAGCGTCTGCTTTGCTTTCTTCACTTTCTAAACCAAAAGCTATTTTATTAAACTCATTTACCTCAATATTGCCTTGATACCGAATTAGCTCTCTTTCTCCTTCAGCTCCAAAAGAAAAGGAACCATTTGAATAGTTATCTCGATTGATATCCGATTGACTTATAAAAATTGAATTTTGAAGCTTGCCATCAAAGAGATCGAAAAATGCTGAAATAGAACCTATAAATTCTTTAGTGTTACTTTTTTCATCTCCATCTTCAACACCCGTTGCAAAGCCATAACTATCATACTCTAATTGAGAATTCGTATACGACAATGAACCCCTTAAGGTTAAAGATTCAAAATCAAAAGAGCCACTCAATGAATATGATTCACTTTCAAGTCCATCATCTTCCGAATTACCATCTTTTTCGTCAGCCTTACTAATTCCATCACTTAACATCTTTGATGTACTGACTCTAAACTTACTATTTGATCCAGCAAAATTTACATCAGCACTTCCTCTTTTTAAGCCAAAAGATCCAATTTCAGTTGAAATTCCGAATGAAGTTGATTCGGGCTGTTTAGTATAAATATTTACAACCCCACCTATTGCATCAGAACCCCATAAAGTTGATTGAGGGCCTTTGAGAATTTCAATTGATTGAATATTTGATGTATTTAAATATGCAAAATTATACCCCCCTGCGGGCGAAGAGGCATCATTCACAGGAACGCCATCAACTAAAACCAAGGTTTGATAGCTATTTGCTCCTCGAATTCTTATTGTTCCAACGCCGCCAAAGCTACCATTTTGTTTTGACGTAACTCCTGGGGCAGAGCTAATTGCATCAATAGCATCTTTAAAGCCACGTACTCTAATTTGATCCTCACTTATTATATATAGACTAGAGCCAATATCTTTTGCTCCGGCTGGAATTCTTGTGCTTCTTATAGTTATATTTTCAATTTCACTCGAATTTAAAGAATTAGTGTTTAACTCCTGTGAATGAGAGTATTCAGGTATTAAGAAACTTAAAAGTAATGTAAAAAATGCAAATTTGTATATTTTCATGATTTCCTCACAAATATTATTAAAAATGTAGTTTTCACTACAAGCTAAAATTAATCGTTTCTAAGGAAAATCCTGTCCAAGTGGCTATTCCCGGCCTTGAACGAACGACATAATGGCAGGTTTCCTGACTTATAGATCTTCACTTGAAATCGCCTTACCGGTAAACCAGTGGCTTTATTGATTTCTCGCTCCCTAATTACAGTTGCGGGTACAGTGCAGGCATTAAACCTACTTCCCTCTTAGCTATAAAAAGCACCATTAAATTCTTTTATTTAATAAAAAAGGAATAATCAACGATAAAATATATTATTGACAGTTACATATAATATGTATAGTGTGTAACTTAAGTAATAAGTGTAATAAATTATTACATTATTTTTAGGAGAAATGCTATGGAAATGCAATACAGAGGAAATACGAATATAAATATAGAAAAAAATAAAAAAGGAGCATCAGGCTTATACAGGGGTGTAAAGCATTCGGGCTTAAAATCAAAATTAGTAGATAATAGAAATTATAAAAAACTATATAGGGGACAAATACAATGAATAAACAATTAATATCATCTGAAGAGAAAAAAAGACGCGAACATTTATTACAAGTCAAGTATCAAACAATTATTTTACACCATTTAGCAAAATCAAAATTGAATAGTAATGAATATGAAGATCTTAATAAGTCATTGGAAGAGAATAAAAAGATTTTTGCTGACGTAGACATTTTTGTTGATTTTAATAACTGGAGTTAATTATATAAATTTACATCAGCAAACTATTGGAATATTGAATTAGGCCATCTGTAAGTAAGATG
>JABHUT010000151.1 GCA_018658685.1 Alphaproteobacteria bacterium | reverse complement strand
GGTTGGGACCCAAGCTTGAAAAGTATAAAGAAGAACAACAATAAAAGATGCAGCAATCATCAAAGTAAAGTAAGCAGAAAATTTACCCTTAATGTAAGCAATGACGTCAACAAAGGACTCTTCTTTATGATTTTCTTTATTTATAATACCTTTTCTTTTTGGGTCTGAGAGAAAAGCTAGGCCAAGTGATAAAATAAAACCTGGAATAGCAATAAGTATAAAAATCATTTGCCATGGCTGGAGAACAAAACCAAAAATTTCAACTGGAGCTTTATAAAGTTGTATTATGAAGCCACCAAATAGAAGTGCTAAGCCCTGACCAATATAGGGACCCATTAGATAAAAGCTCATTGGAAAAGCTCTTTCTTCAGGACGAAATAAATCAGCAATAATAGACCATGAAGCTGGTGTTACTGCAGCCTCCCCGGCGCCTACTCCAGCACGAGAAACAAATAAACTATAATAATCGCTGGAAAAGCCATGAGCAGCTGTTGCTATACTCCAAAGAAGAATTCCACCAATCAAAACTGCAATTCTATTAAATTTATCTACCATCCGGCCAACGGGAAGGCTAAAAAGTATGTAACTAATCATAAACCCGGGCCCTAGTATTTGTCCCATCTGAATATCCGAAAGAGCTAAATCCTCTCGGATAGGGTCAATTAAAAGATTAATCATAGCTCTATCAATGAAAGATACAGTATACGTTATTAATAATAGTGTAGTAAGAAACCAAGCATATTTTTTATTCGGCCATAAAGATTGATCGGACATTTTTCTCCCCAAAATAAAACCCCGCCAAAAATATAGCGGGGTTTATTTTAACTGCAAGCAAGTAATAAATTTTATTAATAAACCTAACTTGCTTCCCAAGTTTTAACTAAATAAATTAACGATTTATTCATTACCTTCCTAAATTTAGGAGCTTTCTTAAGAAAAACTTTACCATCTGGACTAGATAGAATTCCTCTAAAATTATTTAAAACTTCATCTAAAGAAGAGCCGCCTATAACCACATAATGAGTTCTCCCTTTAACTCCAGTAAAAGTATCTTCAAAAAGGCTTATACTTCCCTGACGATCTGACGAGTTCATAAGTTTAGTTAATTCCTCAACAAAGAGTTTATTATTTTTAGCACGAATATCAATTAACATTGCAACAGGCGTTACAGCGTCACCAACAGATGCTAAAGGGGTGCCTGCACCATTTAGAACATCGGATGCAACACTATAAAATTTAGCTAATAGCGCCCTACCTTCTTCAGATCCTTGGAATGTTTTAATAGTTTTTTCGAATGCATCAGGACCAGAATTTTCTGACACAATGCAATGAGTAAATCCATATTGGCCATTTAAGTGAAACTCATAAAGTCTATGAGTCGAAACACCTTTAGAGGCCAAGGCGTCAAAATTTTCATCGAAAGCCTCAATTATAACTTCAGGTTGTTGCGTATTAAAACAATAATATGCCTGCATTGGTGCTGCCATTAATTGTCCGGCAAACAGAAATGCAAATGCAAATAAACTAACAATAATTTTTTTCATTTTTTTTCCTTTTAAAATTTAATTATTATGGACGATTCATAACGTTTTCGATCATGAGCATTGAACCACTGCAATTAGCATATTCAGTTTCATACTCTCTTAATCTTTTCCAGCCGCCCTCTGCTAAACGTTTGCCATTTTTCATTACTGATTCAACATCAGGATAGAGCATAACATGTGCAAATTCTGGAACATGGGCTCCTCCTAATTGAGGAACAAAAGTTAACCATCCAATAGCATCTGTATTACCAGCCATGGAGTCACTTACATTTTTATGAAAAGCTATTAACTCTTCAGCTTTTCTTCCATCTCTAACACTACACCAGTTCCACTGAGCATATCTTGTATTTCCTTTATTGAGGGCTTTTTCATTTGCATAAACAAAATTAGCTGATCCCATTTTTACATGACAAGTTGCAAGACTTTGCCATTCCTCATTTAATTTTTGGCCTTCTTTAGTTCCAAGCCATAAGTCCCAGCCTTTTCCTTGTTTTTCAAAAGGAGCTGCTAAAAACTCAACGAAATCATATTTTGATGAAATATTAAAAGTATCATGAGTAAATAGAGGTGTTTGTCTGGCAAAAAATGTTTCTACATCATTTTTTTTAGACCATTTTATATATTTTTCTATAAGCTTGTCGTATTGAGCAATTGTAACACCCTCATTGAGTTTGCACATTTGAGCTTGAATGCTAAAAGGTGCATTAGATTGAACACCATTACCTAATTCATGGTGAGCGGCATTTAAAGCGCTCAATGGTAAAGATAATAGTAGTGAAAATACCATTATAAGTTTTGTAAATTTAATCATTTTTTTCTCCCTAAATTATTGAGACGAAGCTTTCTTATTAATTATTATTATTGCGAAAGATTCTTAACTAGAATGTTTCCACTTTTAATCTTCAAGAGATAGTTTTTTATTAGGATATTTAAAAAGAAAAGAAAAACTTATACATAATTATGTGAATAACGGGGATAAGTATAATAAAAATACATATTTTATTCTAACTTAGAAGTCTATTTGCATAAATCATTACCAATAGTTGAATATTATATAGTTTAATTAAATATCAATAACGGAGTAATTAATGAAAAATTTAAGAAGAATTGTAACTGGACATAATGAAGCCGGCAAATCAATTATTATGATTGATGGAAAACCATCAAGAACAATAGGTGAGGATGTCGGAGGTTTATTTGAAATCTGGAATACTGATGGAAAAGAAATAAACTCTCTAAGTAATAAAGATTTGGCAGATATAGATATCATTCTCTCACCAATTGAAAATGGAACTAAATTTCGATATTTTGCCATTCACCCAACACCAGATGGTATTCCTAAAGAGAAATTAGAAGCGGCAGCGGCATTAGCTTTTGAAAAAATTGGAGCGGCACATGAAAGAATTGATACCTCTAAGCACCATGCAATGCACCAGACTAAAACAATTGATTATATTATATTACTTGAAGGGGATGGAACTCTTTTATTGGACGAAGATGAGGTTCAACTCAAACCATTTAATGTAGTAGTCCAAAGAGGTACAAATCACGCATGGGTTAACAATGGAACTGAACCTGCTTTATTGATTGCTGTCTTAATAGATAGCAAATTTAAAGAATAATTAATAACTATTTTGAATTGTACTCTTTGAGTCTGTTTTCTATATCGTTTGGATAAGTCCAATCATCCCCCATAACCTGACTAACTTGAAGATCTTGCGGAATTTTATTTAAACCTATTATTTTATCTACCTCTTGATGCCAATGATAGATTCTTGCTTCTTGATAACTCAGAGGAACTCCATCAAAAGCATAAGAGTCAACAGCTTTTTGAATCCAGCCACCAAATTGCAAATCCTCAGCCAAGACATCGTTAAAGCCTTCTATCTGTGAATCCCATATTGCTGGTCTCTCCCCATCACCCCAATCTGGTGCAATCCACATAACATCAAAAGTGCATTCATTAATACTTGTAGGCCACCACATTAATATGGGGAAACCTCTTTCAGACATTGGAGTTACTAGGTTTGGCATTAAATTATATGACTGTGTACAGGTTCTTGCAATGTAGCCAGCAGTTTCTATCTCTGGTCTTGGATCGCTTGTGGAGGGATCGATGCCCAACCTTTTTGAAGAATTCGGCATTGGATGATAACTAGTTGAATTTGGATCTGATTCATCTGCACTTCCATAAACGGGTAAATCTGGATACGACCTACTAGGCGCCACCATTCGACCATGGCCATGAGAATAAAAAGTATTAACATTGCCCCTATAGTCTAAACCTACATGAACTGTTTTAGGGTGAATTGATTGAACATGGTAAACTTCCATATTGGCTTCCATAGCAATCTTCCAATTACATTTAACATCATAACTATACTGATCAACAAGGCGAAGAGAGCCCAATTGAAATTCCTTAAACTCATCATAAATTGGTCCTAAGCTTTCTTTTAAAGTTATAGCTTCTAGATCAAAATTTATAAAAATTAGATTACCAAGAAGTTCAATTTTAATCTTATGAAGACTCCTACAACTATCATCAAAATCTACAAAATCCTGAGGGTCTCTTTTGCCAATCAAATCACCATCATAATTATAATTCCAGCCATGATATCCACATACTAAGCTTTTTGCTTGGCCATACTCCTCTCGGACAATAGCCGCTCCTCTATGACGACACATATTATAAAAAGCTGTTACTTCGGTTGTATTTTTTCTAACAAGAATTACTGGCTGACCTGTTTTTTCCCAGAGCTTATAACTCCCGACTTCGGGAATTTCATCTAAATGGCCAGCTAAGAGCCATGTTTTTTTCCACAGATTTTCTTTTTCTAATTCATAAAAATCTTTATCTTTATATCGCTTCCCTGGTAGATCAGGTAATTTTGGAAAGCTTTTAGGCGGAGCCTTTCTTTGTCTCTCATACTCAATGAGATTTTTAATTTTTTCTATCTGATTCTGATCCATAAAAATTACCTCTAAATTTTAGTAATATTAATTAAATAAAGAAATTATAAAAAAATCAATTAATTTATACAATCTGACCTGATCTTACATCAGTATAACCATTAGTATTATAAACTATTGAGCCATTAACAATAACAGTTTCATATCCTTTAGAATAACGCATATATCGACTAGCTTCTCCGGGAAAGTCATTGACGAAAGCTTCATTAGAAATCCCAACTTTATTAATATCGAATATAACTAAATCTGCAGCCTTGCCATTTTCAATAACGCCTCTGTCATTGAGACCCCAATCATTTGCGACCTCTTGTGTCATTCGGTGGATAGCCGTTGATAATGAAATCTTTTCAGTATCCCTAACATAGTGCTCTAAAAGATGAGTGGTGTCTCCAGTTCCACAAAACTGTGTGATATGAGCACCAGCATCCGAAGCACCAAAGTGACAAAGTTCGTTCATAATCAAATATGAAACTGACTCCTTGTCTGAATTTATAATATCGACCAATTGAAATTCTGTTTTTAAATCATCTTCCAAGGCTATATCCAAAATCACCTGGCCAATATCCTTACCTTCAGCCTCTGCAATTTCTATAAGATATTTACCCTGATATGATTTATTCTGAGATGAATATATTTCTCCAACCTTTAACATTGGAAGAGCTGCGCTCATACCTTTTGCATTTTTAGCTTCATCTATTAAAATTTTTTGTTTTTCATCATCTGCAAAAGCCAATTTTCTCTCATCAAGTGGAAGATCCATTATTGCTTTCCAGGTTGGCATTCCAAAAAGTAACATACTTGTTTCTGATAAACGCATATTTAAATCAAAACAACGAGGCATAGTTTGTCCAAAAACCTTAGCTCCCCTGTCTCTCTCTTTTTGAAGTGCAGCCATAATTTGCTCTGCTTTTGGTGCATCTGGAGTTGATAGTACTGGTTGAAAAGTACACATAATTCCAGTTTCCAAACTAATATCACCTAACTCTTCAATATTTTTTAACTGTGTCTCCATATCGATAAAATAAGGAACAACCTGCCAAACACCTCTACCAGTTTTTGTTGCTGCGCGCGCAAGTTCAATCTTTTCCTTTTTACATGAGAAACGACTAGGGACAGGATCAAAATTTTCATCGACATCTACATATGATGATGAAACTCCAAGCGCCCCATCCTCCATAGATTTCTCAACAATATCACACATCTCTTTAATTTCTTCGTCTGTAGCTTTTCTTTTCTGGCTATCTTCTCCCATCACATAAAGACGAACGGCCGAATGGCCTATAAGTGCACCTACGTTAATCCCAAGGGTTGGTTTTATATGATCAAGGTATTCTCCAAATGTCTCCCATGAAAAAGGAACAGCGGCATCAAAGGTTGGTTTTTTAATATCTTCAATTACTTGAAACATAGAAATAATTTTATCTTGTCCACCATTTTTTATTGGCGCAAGTGAGAGTGAACAATTTCCTGTTACTACTGTGGTTACCCCGTGCTCTATAGAAGGCGTAGCATACCCATCCCAGCATAACTGAGGATCAAAATGTGTGTGAATATCAATAAATCCAGGAGCTAGTATATTTCCTTTGGCATCAACTTCATTAATGTAATTATTTTTTACATTACCAATTTCCTTAATAATACCGTTTTCTATAGCAACATCACCCTTGAACGGATCTGCCCCGGTTCCATCTACAATGGTTGCATTACGAATAACTAATGAATTTTCTGACACAAAGCTTCTCCCCCTTTATTATTAAAAGTATACTTTCCTAGATAAAAAAAATTGTCTAGAGTTATTATAAAAAAATTAAAGGTATTAAAGTGTTTCAGTCAAATCGGCCAATCATTCAAATTGCTTACGCGGTAGACGATATAAAAAAATCAGCAGAACTTTGGTCCAAGAAATTTAATATTGGTCCTTTTTATATTAATGAGCATATAAAAATATCCAATACATTGGTGAATGGTAAAGAAGGCGAATTTGATCATTCATCGGCCTATGGGTGGAAAGAAAATATGATGATTGAATTGATATGCGATCATAAAATTCAAGAATCGCCTCTTAACAGCAATCGATCAGGAATTCACCATATTGCCTGGATTGCTCCTGATTTTGAAAAAGAAAAAATACTTTTAGAATCTAATAACTGCGTTGAGGTTCTTTCTGCAAATTCTGGACATAGAGATGGGATGAAATTTGCTTGGTTTGACCCTCAAAATGAAATGAATCATTTTTATGAAATTTATGAAGATACGGACGATATCAGGAACTTTTATTCCTTTTTATATGAGGAGTCTAAAATTTGGGACGGCCATAATCCTGTAAGAAATGTCAAAGATATTGGTGTCTAATTTAATCAATCTATATATTGCAAATAAGAAATACTTATCTAATATTTTTTTCATGTTTAATTAATTATGGAGACAGTAAATGAAATTAGTGACAGTTTTTAGTGCATCTGGAAGGCCTGGCCTTGCCCAAGTAAGGCAGCTTTTGCTGGCTGGTTATAAAGTTCGTGCAGTTACTCGTGAGAGTAAAAGGTTAGAAAACTTTGATGGAATAGAAATTGTTTCAGCTGATTATAACGATCCAGATTCAGTTTATGATGCTTGCCAAGGTTCTGATACAGTTTTTTTTACTGCCCCGTCTTTTGAAGAGTCTCACAAAGGAATGGATTTTTGCGCAACTGTAGGTACTTCAGCAAAAAAAGCTGGTGTTAGAAGAATTATTTTTAATACATGTTGTTGGGGAAATGACGAAGAGGAGGTTGGTCAAGCTGCATATGATGCCAGTAGGCTAATGATCAATACACTTATGCAGGCAGGTGTTCCTACTACCACATTTCGCCCTGTTATTTTTATGGATAATCTTTTAACTGATTGGGCTAGAAGAGATATACTAGAAAATAATATATATACTTACCCTCATTACCCTGACTTAGAGGCTAATTGGATTTGCCTTGATGACGTCGCCAAATTCATGATAGCTGCAATAGATAGGGATGACCTAATTGGAAGAAGAATAGTCATAGGGGGAGAAGAGGCATTTGTTCCTCAAAGAGTTGCAGATATGTTGTCCGGTCGATTTGGTAAAAAAATAGAATATAGACAACTTCCTTTAAAAGATTTTGCAAAAAGACTTTTTGATATTTTCTATTCCAATACAGAAGGGGCCAATGAGAATGATTTTATCGAATCTATGTCTGACTTTTATAGATTTACTAATGAAACTCACTATAAACCTTTCAAGGTTGATATGGCGCCAGTTTTAAAAGAAATTCCAATTAAATTAAAACCATTTAGCGAATGGATGAATGAAATAGATTGGGATGAAACGATAGATACTAATGCAGGTTAACGAAAATTATCATTAACATATTCAAGGCCTTTGGATCCCGGACAAAGATCATTTTCTTTTAAGGTATTCAAAGGTTTTTTATTAGAGTTGATCACGTCATGCAAATCTGCTTCATTTTTATCCAAGTAAATTACACCAGTAACAATTTTGCCATCTTCTTGGGTTTCATTTAAAACTTTTAATGAGTTAGTTCTGCTGTAGGGATTATGACTTTTATCTAATTTATGCAGAATCATTTTCGATCCATCATGAATCTGAACTTCCTTAGAAGTCCCCTCTTCATATTCAATAGTTATTTCTTCTTTTTCAGGAATGAAGTCTAGATAGCCAAGTGCCTCATTATGATCACGGAAATATTCATAACTTTTTGTTGACTGAGTGTGATTATTAAAAGTAACACAAGGAGATACAATATCAATAAAAGCAAAACCTTTATAGCTCAGGGCTGCCGTCATTAAAGGTATCAATTGATCCTTATCTCCTGAAAAACTTCGAGCAACAAATCCTGCCCCCAATTGTATTGCTAAAGCTGCTAAATCAATAGATTCAAAAGGATTATCTTCTCCTTTTTTACTTTTAGAGTTTTTATCATTTGTGGCTGAGAACTGACCTTTAGTAAGACCATATGTTCCATTATTATCTACTATATAAAGCATATTTAAACGTCTTCTAATGACGTGACAGAATTGACCTAGTCCTATTGAAGCAGTATCACCGTCACCAGAAACACCAAGATAATACAAGTCTCTGTTAGCAAGGTTCGCGCCTGTTGCGACAGATGGCATTCGTCCATGAACTGAATTAAAGCCATGAGATTTATTTAAAAAATAGGTAGGGGTTTTTGAAGAGCATCCAATACCTGACAATTTAGCTAATTTATGGGCAGGAATTGATAGATTAAAACAAGCTTCAATAATTGCCGATGATACTGAGTCATGACCGTAACCCGCACATAATGTAGAGAGAGCTCCCTCGTAATCTCTTCGGGTAAGACCTAATTTATTCTTAGGTAATTTAGGATGATGCACTGAAGGTTTTTTTATGAAACTCATTTAATTACTCACGCTGCTGATTTTTTTTCTTTAATGATTTTATATTAAATTGATTTTTCTTTAGGAGGTCTAAAAACGACTTAACAATAAAATCAGCTGTTACTGGACTTCCATCAAAATTAAGAATTGAATATATATTTGAACCATTTTTATTAAGCTCATTTATAAGTAAAGATCGCATTTGGGCATCTCTATTTTGTTCCATAACGATAACGTGTTCATGGTCATCTATAAAAGTTGAAATACCTCTACCGAATGGAAAAGATCTTATTCTCAAAAGATCTACAGCATAGCCTTGATCCTCAAGAATATCATTAGCTTCATCAACTGCAACGGATGTAGATCCAAAGTATATTAATCCGACACTTGTATCTTTTTTTGCTTTTTTGCGAATTGATTTAGGTAAAAATTTTAAAGATTTTTTAAATTTCTTAGTAATACGCATCATATTATCAGCATTAATCCTTCCATCTTCTGTATAACCAGCAAAAGCATCATGAGAAGTTCCGCGTGTGAAATATGAACCTTTTGTTTCGTGTGCTCCCGGTAGAGTTCTGTAGGGGATTCCGTCTCCATCAACATCAAGATACCTTCCCCAATTAACCAAATCATCAAGATCTTTCTTCTTTAAAACCTTACCCCTTTGGAACTTATTATCATCGTCCCAGTGGAGAGGATCAGTTACCCAATCGTTCATACCAATATCGAGATCACTCATTACAATAATTGGTGTTTGTAATATCTCAGCAAGGTCGAATGATTGCGCTGCCATTTCAAAACATTCTTTTGGGTCTGAGGGAAAAAGAAGTACATGCTTAGTGTCTCCGTGCGAGGCATAAGCACATGATAATATATCAGATTGTTGAGTTCTTGTTGGCATCCCTGTGGAAGGTCCACCTCTTTGTATATTAAATAAAACAAGGGGTATTTCAGCAAAGTAGGCTAACCCCAAAAATTCACTCATCAATGAAATGCCAGGGCCAGAAGTTGCTGTAAAGGCTCTAGCACCATTCCAATTAGCACCTATTGCCATTCCTACAGATGCCATTTCATCTTCCGCTTGAACAATCCCAGCACTCACTTCACCACTGTCATTTACTCTAAAAATATTTACATATTTTTGAAAGGCCTCGACAAGAGATGTTGAGGGAGTAATAGGGTACCAGCCAGCTACAGTTGCACCTCCATAAACACAACCCAAACCTGCAGCTTCATTACCTTGTATAAGAATTTTTTTCTTTGTTGTTCGAATTTTTTTTAAACTAATATTTAAATTTCGATCTAAATTTTCTAAAGCATAATCTCTTCCAAGATGAAGTGCCTTAATATTAGGTGGTATTAATTTAGGTTTTTTTTCAAAATCTTCCTTAATTAAATTTTCTATAATTTTTAAATCTATCTTCACTAAAACAGCAAGTGCACCTAAACAGACAATATTTTTAAATAATTGTCGTTGCCTTGGATCATCATAATGGTCAGCACAAATACTAGCCATAGGAATACCAATATAATTAATATCTTTTCGTGAAAAATTTCTAGGCATTGTATTATCATAAATTAAATATCCGCCCGAAAGTATTTCCTTCATATCAGTTTGATATGTTTGGGGGTTAAGAGTAATGAAGCAATCTATTCCTTCTCTCCTAGCCGCATAACCATCTTTGCTTATTCTTACCTCGAACCAAGTCGGAAGTCCCTGAATGTTGGATGGAAAAATATTTTTTGGTGTTACTGGGATACCCATTCGAAATATCGACTTAGCAAACATTAAGTTGGCACTGGCAGAGCCCGATCCATTAACATTTGCAAATTTTACAACAAAGTCATTAACTTTTGTCATTTTGAACAACCATCTTTTGCTTGGGCACCCATATAAAAAAACTTTTGCATATCCCAAGCACCTGT
>JABHUT010000150.1 GCA_018658685.1 Alphaproteobacteria bacterium | reverse complement strand
GGATCTCTATCGATACCGACAACATTGCATTTGGCAGTTTTTAAAATCTGACGAGTATGTCCTCCTGCTCCAAGAGTACAATCTACATAAATTTCATTTTCAGATGGATTAAGAATGCTAATCACTTCATCCAACATAATTGATTTATGAAGAAATCTCTCCTCTTCCATTAGTCTAAAACCTCTTTACTCAGCTTATCTATATGAGATGGTCCAATTAAATTTCGATTCTCAAGAGCTTTAATTTTTGCATCTCTTTTAAATTCATTAAAATCTTCAGGATTCCACATTTGAAATTTTCTACCTTGGCCAACGAAAATAACACGCTCACTTAAGTTTGCGTGATCAATAAATATTTCAGGTAAAGAAATTCTTCCATCCTGGTCATAAGACAAGCTGTAGGTATCAGAAAATAACGCAGTAGATAAGGCATCCGTTTCTTCTGCAAATAATTGCATTTTCTCTACACTAAGAGAAATTTGATCAATTAGCTCTTGCCCACCTCCATCAATTGCATTTGATGTAAAAGAAGGAAAAAGGTAAACACCAGGATAACCTTGAAACTCTAAAACAGATCTGAAAGGAGCAGGAATTGAGACTCTTCCTTTAGAATCTATCTTATTAACAGCGCTGGACATAAAAATTTTCAAAACAAACCCTTTATTTTATTTAAGCAAAACAATATCCAAATCTTATAAATTAAGATCTAATATGGATTATCATGGGATATTATGGGAGTCAATGGGAAAAGAAATAAAAAAAATTAATAATGCAGTATAAAGCATTGAAAAATTTAAGTAAAAATTAATAAAATTTGTCAGATGGTCTATAAGCCGGGTTCTGTCCGAATAAACGGTGATGATCATTCATCTGGAATATACGTTACCATATATTTCTAGCAACCTACCCGAATAACTAGAACGAGACATTCCTGGTATAAACCAGCGTTATTCCTATTTGGTCTTGCTCCCGGTGGGGTTTACCCTGCCATATATGTTACCATACATGCGGTGCGCTCTTACCGCACCATTTCACCCTTACCATAAAGGCGGTATATTTTCTGTGGCACTTTCCCTAAGGTCACCCTCGCCGGGTGTTACCCGGCACCGTGTCTCATGGAGCCCGGACTTTCCTCTCTTAAAAAGCGATCATCCAACCATCTGACTTTTTTTTTCTATTTAAAAAAGGTTTGTAGGTCAAGAACTTAAAGCTTTTTTATGCTTCAGCACTTGGTCTACTTGCCAACATTTGATAATATTTTTTAAGATTATTACAATTTTCTGGAATAAGAATTTTTGGCCATTTAGCAAATTCAAAGCATGTAAGGGCCGTAACATCTGCAAGAGTGTACCTATCAAGGCATATAAAACCTTTTCCCTCCAGTTGTTTATCCAGCCAATTATAAAAGCTTATTATTCTTGGTTTATTTGCATCCGCCCATTCAGGTACTTGATTTTCAAGATGTGCCATTGCTGGATGACTATGTCTAAAAACCGATGCAATTGGTATCATTAAAAGCAGCTCTAAACGTCTCTGCCACATCTCTATTTGAGCAATTTCATGAGGATCACTTCCCATTAAATTTGGCTCTGGATAAAGAGCTTCAAGATATCTGCATATTGCAATTGACTCTGTAATAAATGTTCCATCATCTAATTCCAAAGCTGGAACCTGAGAAAGTGGACTTATCTTTTTATATTCATCAGTCTTATGTTCACTCTTCATGATATCTATTGACTTCATGGGAATATCAATTCCTTTTTCAGAAAGATAAATCCTTACACGACGAGCATTGGGGGCTCCTCCACCATCAAAAAAAAGCATAATTTCTCCATTAAAAAAACTTATAAAAAAAAATTAATGACATTCTATCTTTAATTGTTAATTTAACCATTAATTATTAAATAATAATAATCAAAATTACGGAGAGTAAAATGACTATTGATTTCAAGGATAAGGTCGCAATTATAACAGGTGCAGGAGGAGGTCTTGGAAAGTCTCATGCTATAGAGTTAGCAAAAAGGGGTGCAAAAATTATTGTTAATGATCTTGGCGGTTCAGTTGATGGATCAGGTGGATCATCAGAGTCCGCTGATCAAGTTGTAAAGGAAATCATAGATTTAGGAGGACAAGCTATTCCTAATGGCTCTTCTGTTACGGATGATAAAGGCGTTAAGTTAATGATTGATCAGGCGATTGATGAGTTTGGTCGTATTGATATACTAATCAATAATGCCGGTATACTAATTGATAAATCTTTCTCCAAAATGGAAATTGATGATTTTGAAAAAGTCCTTAACGTCCATCTTATTGGCTCAGTAAAACCTACTAAAGCTGTATGGGAGATTATGAAAGAACAAAATTATGGAAGAATTCTTGTAACATCTTCATCATCTGGTCTTTATGGAAATTTTGGTCAAACAAATTATGGTTCAGCCAAGCTTGGATTAGTAGGTTTTATGAATACACTTAAGCTGGAAGGACAAAAATATAATATTCATTGCAATGCATTAACACCAGTTGCATACACAAGAATGACAGCAAACCTAATGCCACCAGAAGCTGAGCAACTTTTAACTCCGGAAAGCGTTACTCCAGCTGCTATATACCTAGTCTCAGAAAATGCTCCAACTGGTACAATTTTGTGTGCTGGTGCAGGTGTATATTCTGTTTCAAAAATAATGGAAGCAGATGGACTAAGTTTAGGGTTAAATGCTACAGCTGAGGATATTTTAGAAAATTGGGATAAAATATCGGATTTCTCCGAAGCAAAAGCATTTAATAACGGCGGAGAACAAACAGGAAAAGTTTTTGAAAAAGCTATGGAGACAATTAATAAGTAATTGAAAAATGTATGAAGAAAGATGAATTTAAAATTCAAGATTTTTCAAAATCTCCAAAAATTTCTGAATTTGGTTTTAGGGAGTACGACGCTAGATGGCTATACCCTGAACAGATAAATTTAAGTGGTATAAAAAAGTTTGGAGAAAGCCTAGGCATTTTAATGTCTGAAGAAAAAATTAAACCAGAAATCGTTGTTGGTCACGACTACAGATCCTACTCTGAAGAAGTAAAACAATCTCTTATTTCAGGTTTATTGACATCAGGTATAAACGTTTATGATATTGGATTAACTGTTTCTCCGGGCGCATACTTTGCTCAATTTTTTTTAGATTGTAAATCAGTTGCAATGGTTACAGCCAGCCATAATAAAAATGGTTGGACTGGATTTAAGATGGGTATAGATAGACCTTTGACATTTGGACCTCACTTAATGCAAAGACTTAAAGAAATAAGTCTTAATGAAATTGATCATAAAAAAAATATTGGAACATACAAATATTTTGAAGGTATAAATCAAGAATATTTAAATGATTTAACATCAAAAATTAAAATCAAAAGAAAAATTAAAGCAGTTGTTGCTTGCGGCAATGGCACATCAGGTATTTTTGCTCCCGAAGCTCTTGAGGCTATAGGCGTTGAAGTAATCAAGTTACATTGCGAACTAGATTATAATTTTCCAAATTACAATCCAAACCCTGAAGACTTAATTATGCTGAAAGATTTAAGCAATGCGGTAATTAAAAATAATGCAGATATTGGTTTTGCATTTGATGGGGATGGTGATAGATGCGGTTATGTTGATAATAAAGGTAGTGAAATATATTCAGACATAATGGGACTTTTATTGGCGAGAAATTTTTCGGAATCGCACAAAAAAGCTAGCTTTGTTGTTGATGTTAAATCTACTGGACTATTTGAAACAGATGAGAAATTAAAATCCAATAAGGCTAAAGTTGAATTTTGGAAAACAGGTCATAGTTATATTAAACAAAAAACTTTTGAGTTAGATGCTTTGGCTGGATTTGAAAGATCCGGCCATTACTTTTTCAATGCCCCTATTGGAAGAGGTTATGATGATGCCTGTTTATCAGCCATACAAGTTTGCAAACTTTTGGATGAAAACCCAAAAAAAGATATATCTGATCTAAAAAAAGAACTACCTAAGACTTTTAATTCACCAACCATGTCACCAGAGTGTCCTGATGAGAAAAAATATCAAATAATAGAAAAAATTATAGAAATTATTGAAGAAAAGTATAAAAAAAATACTACGATTGAAGGTCAAAAAATTATAACTCTTCTTAAAGTTAATGGAATACGATTTACCTTAGAAGATGGAAGTTGGGGCTTAATAAGAGCTTCGTCGAATACACCAAATCTAGTTGTAGTTTGCGAAAGTCCAGTTTCAGAAAATGTTTTAAAGGGTGTCTTTAAATTTATAGATGATATTTTAAAGAAATTTAAAGATATAGGTACGTATGATCAGTCAATCTAAAGAATTTCTAAAAACATTCTTACAGAAGTAAATAATAGAAAGATTGCAAATATGTTTGTTAAAACCTTTTTATTTAAATTATAGGCCGACCTTGCCCCGATTGGAGCCGCAATAGTTGAGATAGGCGCAATTAAAATTAGGCCTATAAGGTTTACATAGCCTAAAGATCCAGGAGGAAGGTTTTCCTCACCCCACCCTGTGATTATAAAAAACAATGTTCCCGGAATTGCCAAATAAAAACCTAATCCTGAGGCGGTACCTACTGCTTTATGGATTGAACGACCAAATAAAGTCATAATACTTACATTAAACGTACCACCGCCAATACCAAGCATTGATGATAATGTTCCAACAGAGAATGGAATAATATTTCCATAAATACCTTTTGGTATATTTTCTCCAAACTTTAAATTTTCTTTGCTGATAAATAAATTAATTGAAACCAAAAGAGCAATTACAGCAAAAACAAACGTAAGCCAGAAACCTGAAATT